>CADBRL010000102.1 GCA_902797105.1 uncultured Erysipelotrichaceae bacterium | reverse complement strand
AATGGATGAATTATATAAGGTTCTCCACTTTGCCTATATTGACCTTCATGCAAAACTTTTGCATAATCATAAGCTTTTTTCACAACATCGATTTTTGTTGGTTCATATTCATTAACTTTTGCAATTAATGACTCTAATGTAATATTCAAAATTTCACCTCCATATATATAAAAAAACGGTGTCAAAAACATTATTGTTTTCAATCACCGATTTTGTTTCCAAAATTAATCACAGAAAAATGGCATGAGCAAAGAACACAGCAAAAGTGTTTTCTTCGTTTAAAATGAAAATCATGTGCATTTCTAACTAAACTCATACTCTTCTCCTTCAATAAATTTAATATTAATTTTATCATTATTTTTTTATTTGTCAACAAATTTTTCTAAATTCTGGTAAAAATTATCAAATTTATCATAGAAATGATATTTTTTTATTATTTCTATTTATTACATAGTACTAGAGCAAGTTCCAATGCAAGTAATAATACTTCTTTTTTCTTATCTATATTTGTTAAGGCATTATATTGTAAAAAACATCTAGGAACAGAATGGCCAAAATTTACGTTATATAGTATTGGTACACTACTATTTTTAAATATTTTTTCATCAATTTTTATTTTGTAATTATTTAATAACACTTCATAAAATGACATATAAAATTCTTTTTCAGTATTAATTAATGTTCCATCCAAATCAATTTAAAATTCTATTCTTTCTTTAATATAATTTTTCACATCGTCAACCTTCAAAACAATTTGTTCCATATTGTCTCTATTTCTAATAGTTACTAAATTACTATTTAATGTTTCATCATCTATTGTAATACACCATGGTGTTCCCATTACATCTTCTCTTCTATATCTCTTACCAATTGTACCACTATCATCATAATCACATGGAAAAGATTTTCTTAATGAATTATATATTTTTCTTGCAGCTTCACTATGATATTTTTTTATTAAAGGTAACACTGCTACTTTATATGGTGCAATTGCTGGAGGAAAACTCATTACTTCTCTAATTTCTCCATTTTCTAGTTCTTCTTTTTTGTAACTATTAAATAGTAGAGCTAATGTTAATCTATCAGCACCAACAGTTGATTCAATAATATATGGTATGAATTTTTCTTTTGTTTCTTCATCTATTACAAACATCTTTTCTCCACTATATTCTTGATGTCTTGATAAATCATAATCTGTTCTATTGTGAGTACCATTTATTTCACCCCAACCAAATGGAAATTTATAATCTATATCACAAGCTTCTTTAGCATAATGTGCTAATTTTTCATGTGGATGATATCTTAAGTCATTTTCGGGAATACCTAAATCCATAAAATATTGTTTAGCATATTCTTTAAACTCTTCGTATAACTCATGGTCTGTTCCAGGCTTGCAAAATGTTTGAAATTCCATTTGTTCAAATTCGATTGTTCTAAATGTAAAATTTCCTGGAGTGATTTCATTTCTAAAAGCTTTACCTACTTGCCCAATTGAAAAAGGTAAATTACTTCTTGTTGTTCTTTTAACGTTTAAATAGTTTACATATTCACCTTGAGCATTTTCAGGACGTAAATATATAGTGTTTTGTTTTTCTTCAACAACACCACGATTAGTTTTAAACATTAAATTAAATTCTCTAAGTGGTGTAAAATCACTTTTACCACACTTTGGACATGGAACATGATTTTCATTTATATAATTCATCATTTCATCTTCAGTCATAGCATCTACATCTACTTCAGGATTATATTCACTAATCAAATTATCAACTCTATGTCTCATTTTACAATTTTTACAATCAATTAATGGGTCACTAAAAGATTGAACGTGTCCAGATGCTTCCCAAACTCTAGGGTGCATTAAAATTGCAGCATCAACTTCATACGCACGATCTCTTTCTTGGATAAATCTTTTTTTCCAAGTATTTTTAATGTTGTCTTTTAACAAACTTCCCAGAGGACCATAATCCCAAGTATTTGCAAGACCACCATAAATTTCACTACCTTGATATATAAATCCATATTGTTTACAAATATTTACCATATCTTTCATTGTTATTTCTTCCATATTTTATTTCTCCAATCTTAAATTATTACGCTATAATCTTAACATAATCTTGTTTTTTTTACAATAATCACTTTTATATTTTTGAAGCTAAAATAAAAGACATAAAAGAATATTTCATTCTTACTTTGTGATTAAAACTTAATTCAACTTTTACTAAATCTTCAATATTTGCATAAAGTACTCCACAATTACCAAAGATAATAACTTTTTCTACCCCAGCAGCATACAACTCTTCAATATCACCAGCTATCCATGGCCCACTTACACCAGCCATAAAGAATGTTATTTCAACATCTTTATACTTGATTATATAAACATTTCTATCCATATTAGCACATGAGATATATCCTACTTCTTCCACTAATAAATCTTTTACATCATCAAGATATTTTTCTTCATATGCAACTATTTTCATTTTTCCTCCCAATTATAATTCTTTTTCATAATAATTTACTACTGCCTTTGTACCATCTGCATATGTTTCATAGCCAGTTTTTATGTATTTAGTAAATCCCCAATTAAAATATATCTTTATATTTCTAACTTCACTTGGTTCTACACCTAAAGTTAATGATTTAAATCCTTTAGTTTTTAAATCACTTTCCATAAATTTGTAAAGAGTCGAAAAATAACCTTGATTTTCATATTCTTTATTTGTTCTAAATGCTGATAGATAAGCTTTTTTGCTATCTATTAAATTATCTTTATTTTGCATGGATATGTCTTTATCTGAAATTATTGCAGTAGCTTCAGTTATTATTTTTCCGTTAAGAATTCCCATATAAACAATTCTGCTTTCTATGTTCTTTAAAGAGTTTTCTTTGTATATTTTCCAATCATTTCTATATTTATGTTTTCTTATTTCTTCATCCCATTTTTTTATAATTTGCTCTTTTGTAGCTATAACACATTCGTAATTATCTTCCAAATTATAAGTGCTTGTATCGATTCTAACGATTACTCCATCGACATCTTTATTAAACTTTTTCCATTTAGTTTCTTTAACAATTTCAAATCCTAAACTTAAAAATAAATTTAATGCATTTTTTCTATCTTTTTCAAAATTATCATATAAATAATCTATACCATTTCTATTTGCCTTTTTAATTAGTAGTTTTAATGCATCTTTGGCATAGCCTTTACCACGATACTTATATTCTATTAAAACACCACATTCATAATTGTTTTCTTTTTCATTATATTGATAATTTACATAACCTACATACCCATTAATATCACAATCTTTTATGTATGCAAAATAACTTTTTTCTTTTTGCCTTCGTTCATAAACTTCTAGCCATCTTTCCTTTTTAAAATCTATACATCCCGTTATAAAATCATAGCCTTCATAATTTACATCATATCCAGCATTATAACTCATTGTACTTGGATCACTTTCTAACTTTTGTTCATATGTATATTCTTCTAGTTTCGGAATAATTAACTCTAAATTTTTCATTTCTCCTCCATTTTCAAAAAGATTCTGCACAATGCAGAATCTTCTCAAAAACAAAACAATATTTAAATATATTAAATAAAGCAAAGTGTGATTAATTCTGCATTACAATTATCCTTAATTTGTAAATTTTTCATTTTAATCACACTCCTTTCTTTGAATAACTTACAATATTAATATATTATAAATTATTAGTATTGTCAATTATTTTTTTAGGTTTAATTTATTAAATGCTTTTTTCTAGTATCATAGTTTTAGGTTTCATTCCTATTTTTTCATAAAATTTTATTGCATTTTCATTAAATGCCCAGACATTGAGTTCCACAGAAGTACAATTATTTTCTTTGGCTATTCTTTCTATTTCTTTTATTAAAGTTTTGCCAATCCCATAATTTCTAAACTTTGGATCTACTACTAAAGCATCTATAAATAAAACTTTTCTATAATGAGTATAATTATTTTCTGTTTTTTCTTTTACACAATACATAATAGCACCAATCACATTATTATTAATTTCTGCTACTATGATATTTCCATATTTTTTTGATATTCATCTTCTTTAAATATTTCACTATCTTTATGAATATCACTTCTTTTACTATGGTGTAAATCTTGAACGCTTTGCATGAGCTTTTTTACATCTTTATAGTCTTCTTCATTTGCTCTTCTTATAGTTACATTATTCATCTTTTAAATATTCCTTTATAGCTATTATCATATCTGGTGAAATAACTTCATTCTTTTTATTATTTTTTATGTTATTTTCAATATACCGAACAGCATCTTTTAATAATACTTTATCTATTTTAAAATGTTTTTCTATCTCTTCTTCAGTATATTCGGTATTGCTTAAGTCAATATCCTTATTGGTATTGACTGCATAATAGTATATTTCACATTTTCTATTATTACCTTTAGTTGGCCAATTTCTATTATAATAAATTACTTTTAAGAAAGGCTTACTTATTTCATCATCACTTAAAACTATTCCAGTTTCTTCTCTGACTTCTCTTTTTAAGCAATCAAGTAAATTTTCATTTTCTTCTAAATGACCACCAGGAAACTGTAATTTTCCATCTTCATTACCTAGAAATATATACTTATTATTAATTACTAAACCTTTAGTTCTAACAACGAGTTCAGTTACTTCATTTTCTTTTAGATTATCATTATTATATATTACTTCTTTCATTATTAACTCCATTTCATTACTTCATCAAAATAGGCATTCTTATCAAATTTCCTATTTTGATACATTCTTTTTAATTTTTCCTTTAATTTATTTTTATGATATTTCCATTTTCTACTTTGTAGTATTCTCCCCAAAATTTCATTTGTTCATCATCAAATTTTATAAAAGTTTCATTTGGTAAAGCAATTAAAGTTTTGGTCATACTTACCATTTTTACTTCTTTTTCAAAATCTTTATCTTTTATATCAAAATGAGGATATACATTAATATTTATTAAACCAATTCCATCATATATTTCCAATTTTTCACTATAATTATTATAATAAATTACTTCTTTACTTAAATTTATTGCTCCAGCACTTACTCCGATTACAATTTTAGCTGCATTAATTATGGTTTTTAGCTTAATTTTATTTATAATATCCATCTGATTAACGGGATTTCCTCCCATTAAAAAGATAACATCATAGGTTTTTAATTCATCATCTAAACTAGCTAAATAATTTTCTTTAAAATTAATACCAATATTTCTAAACCATTTAACAATTTTATTTTTATAAAGATTATATTTTTTACTATCGTAATCACCAGGGATAAATAAAATACTATTACATTTTTTTAAATCTTTACTTAAATCTTTACTTTGTAGTTCATTAAATCCATTAATTTTATCAATATTACTAAACAAATACTTTATCATTTATAAACTCCTATATTTTTAAACAATTTTATTTTTTCCGTTTTTTCATTATATACATTTAAATACTCCATAGAACTTCCATATTTATTCAAATTATATCAAACTATCAAAAAAACACAACACTTTTGTGTTGCATTTTGTAATTAATTTTCTAAAATAGCTTTAATTCTTCTAACACCAGCACTTGATGCTTCTTCTTTTGTTATTTTAAAATGTCCAAGTTCACTAGTATTTTTAACATGTGGACCTCCGCATAATTCTTTTGAAACATTATCACCGATTGTGTAAACTGTTACAATATCTGGATATTTTTCAATAAACATACATTCTGCTCCACTTTTGATAGCATCTTCTTTAGACATTTCTTCTACTCGTACATCTAAACCTTCTTGTATCCACTTATTCACTAAATCTTCAGTTTTTTGTTTTTCTTCATCACTTAATTTATGATCACAACTAAAGTCAAAACGCATTCTTTCATCTGTTATATTACTACCCTTTTGATGAACATCTGGACCCACTACAAGTTTTAAAGCAGCATTAAGTAAATGAGTTGCTGTATGATATCTAGTTTCTATTTCACTATTACCTGCTAGGCCACCTTTAAATTTACCAGCTGATGCAGTTCTTGAAAGTTCTTGGTGAGCCTTAAACTTTTCATTAAATCCTTT
>CADBRL010000101.1 GCA_902797105.1 uncultured Erysipelotrichaceae bacterium | reverse complement strand
CATATATTTTTGTTAATAACTAGTCATTTTTGTGGATTGTGGATAATTTGTTGATAACTAATAAAAGTTATTCACAGAATTAACAACATTTTATCAAAATTTGGGTTGTTGATATGATGTTAGTAAGTATAGAGTTAACAATATTTTGTTGATAGTGTTGATAACGTGTTGTATTAGGCATATCTTAGGGATATTTTAAGTGGATAATTTTGGGGATTTTAAAAAAGTTATCAAAATTGCAAATTTACTCTTTTATTTTTTGTCAAAATGGGTTAAAATTTAGTTAGGAAATTTAGTTAGCGGGGTGAGGTTTTGAAAACTGATAATCTTTTTTTACGTTTTTTAAATGATATTCAAACTCAAGTTAGTCAGAATGCTTATACTATATGGTTTTCAAAACTAGAGCTTTTATCCATTGTTAACAATGTAGTAACAATAAAAGTTCCAATGGAAATTCATAAACAAATGCTATCTGTAACTTATGGGGAAATTATTGATGATGCCTTTTTTGCAATGACTGGAATGCATTATACATTTAAATATATTACGGAAGATGAAGTGGATAACTTTGTTGAACCAGTTGCTCCGGAAGAAACTAAGGAAATGGAAATTGAGTGGAATACTAATTTAAATCCAAAGTTTACTTTTGATAATTATGTAGTTGGAAACTCAAATAGACTTGCGTTTGTAGCGGCGAGGGCTGTTGCAGAGGCACCTGGTACTATTCATAATCCTTTATTTATATATGGTAGAAGTGGAATAGGAAAAACACATTTGATGCAAGCAATAGGTAATTATATAAAAGACCATTCTAAATTAAAGGTATTATATACCACAAGTAATGAGTTTAGAGATGAATTTACAGGAATTGCAACAAGTAATAATAAGATAGGGTATGCTAATGATTTTAAGAATAAATATAGGAATGTAGATGTTCTTATTATAGATGATATACAGTTTCTGGTAGAAGCTGAGAAAACTCAACAAGAGTTTTTCCATACATTTAATGCTCTCCATCAAGCTAATAAACAAATTATTATAAGTAGTGATAAGAGTCCAGATGACCTTAAGAAAATAGAAGAGCGGCTTAGAAGTAGATTTATGTGGGGACTTCCTGTTGATATTTATCCTCCGGATTTTAACTTAAGATGTGATATAATAAGGTCGAAGGTTAAAAATACGAGTATTGAGGATAAGTTAAATGAAGATGTAATAGAATATATTGCTAATTCATGTGTCAATGATGTAAGGCACATTGAAGGAACTATAAATAGATTGCTAGCTTACACAGCAATGATGGTTCCTGATAAAATAACCCTCGATTTTGCTAATGAGGCACTTAATGATTATGTTAATACTAACATATTTATCAACAATTCGATTGCTTCAATACAAAGTGCTGTTGCAGAATACTTTAAAATATCGGTAGATGATTTAAAAAGTAAGCGAAGAACGAATACTGTTGTAAGGCCAAGACATATAGCAATGTACCTTTGTAGAGTGGAAACAGATGAAAATTTACAGAAAATAGGCCTTGAGTTTGGGGGAAGAGACCACTCAACAGTATCTACAGCTATTGATAAGATAAAAGAAGAGTTAGAAACTAATCCTAATCTTAATAATATGTTGAAAGAAATTAAAATGAAGTTACAATAATGTTGATAACTTGTGTAAAAAAAATACAGAATATTAAAGAAAAATAGTAATTAAATAGTGGTTATCCACATTAATAACACCACTAATAAATAATAATAATTAATAACATAAAGAAAGAAGGAATAAAAAATGAAATGGACAATTGAAAAAAATGTAATTTTGGAAGCTTTAAATAATGTTACTAAAGCTTTAAGTCAAAGGACTACAATACCAGTACTTAATGGGATAGTATTTGATGTTAGTGAAAAGGGAATCGAACTACTTGCTAGTGATTCGGAACTTACTATAAAGGTTCTTATTAGTCATGAAGATATAAAGATGCTTGAGGGAAAAGGTAGAATTATTATTCAAAGTAAATATTTTGTTGATATGATCAGAAAGATGCCTAGTGAGAAAATCGATTTTGAAGTTGAAGATAACTTAAAGATTAAAATTAGTACACCAAATAACCAATATAGATTAAATTGCTATAATCCAAGTGATTATCCAAATATAAATATAGAAAAAAGTGATGATGCTATTAATATTAAGTCTGAAGTTTTAAGAGAAATAATTAATCAAACTTCTTATGCATTATCAACTCAAGAAGTAAGACCATTATTAACAGGTATTAACTTTAAAATAAATGGAGATATTTTAGAATGTATTTGTACTGATTCTTATAGATTATCTAAGAAAAATATTAAGTTAGATGTACCTAGTAGTAAACAAGTTAATATTGTTATTCCAGGAAGAAGTATTACTGAACTTGAAAAGATTATAGCTGAAGATGATAATGTGGAAATCTATGTATTTACTAACAAAATATTATTTGTTTATAAAAATATTTATGTTCAAAGTAATTTACTTAGTGGAAGTTATCCAGAAACTAGTCACTTTATTCCAAATGACTTTGCATATATGATTAATTTAAATATGAAAGAATTCTATGATGCAGTTGATAGAGCAGCATTACTTGCTCAAAATAAGGAAAAAAATATTATAAAGATGCATATTCAAGATAAAGATATGGTTATTACATCAACAAGTAATGAATTAGGTAATGCCGAAGAAAAATTACATATAGATAGTAATAATAAAGAAAAGATTGAAGTATCTTTCTCAAGTAAGTTTATGATGGATGCATTAAAGGTAATTAAAGAAGAAAATATTTTACTTCTTCTTAATACTGATGATAAGCCAATTTTGATTAAACCAGTTACTGATGAATCACTTACTGAGCTTATTTTACCTATTAAAACATATTAATTTTAAGAAAAATTGAACAAATTTGCGTTTGTTCTTTTTTTTCGACAAATTTTGCACTTTGTTTGTGGTATGATAACAAATTAATGAAGGAGGTGCTCATTTTGTTTAAAATTGATAAGGAAGTTCTTATGATTGATTATGATGGGCTTAATACAAATGTTACAACCACTTATGGGGATGTGGTTTTTAGGGGAAATAATATTAAAAATATTTTAAATGATAGCTGCATTAGTTTTGGAAGTAGTTTAAATGGCAGAATAAAGGGAAGTAAATGGGCTTTAAAAAGTAAATATAAGTTGCCAATTGTAGTTAGTGAGAAAGAAAAATTAGTGTTTTTTCCTGTTAAAGAGATGGGAAGAGAAATATGGGTAAATTTTGATATGATTAAAGAAGTAAAAAGAAATAAAAATGTAGTAAAAGTAGAGTTTAAAAATGGTTTAAAAGTGGATGTAAATGTAAGTTATACAATATTTAATAACCAAGTTTTGAAAGCTAGTAGATTGTGGATAATTTTTTTAACATAAATGTGAAGAAAAATGTAACTTTTTCTTTAAAATGGGGCTAGATTGTGATATAATTAATATGTGTATAGGTATACCAAAATAGCTTTAATTTTTAATATAGGGCTACTTAAGGGGGTAAATTAATGAAAATTGATAGTTTAAGTTTGATGAACTTTAGAAATTATGAAACATTAAATATCTCTTTTGGAAACCTTAATATTATATATGGGTTAAATGGCAGTGGAAAAACTAACATTGTGGAAGCTATATATATGCTAGCACTAACTAAATCATTTAGAATAAATAATGATAAGATTATGATTGAGAAAGGAAAAATAAAGGCTAAGATTAAGGGAAATGTTTTAAAGAAAAATGATGAAAATGAATTTGGTGTAGAAATAAGTAATGATGGAAAAATTGTTACTATTAATGGTGAAAAGCAAGATAAAGTAAGTGATTATGTATCAAAAATTAATGTTATTTTGTTTAATCCAAGTGATACAAGATTAATAGATGATGCACCAAGTGAAAGAAGAAAAATGCTTAATATTGAAATAAGTCAGATTTATAAAGAATATTTAGTAGTTTTAACAAATTATCAACGTATTTTAAAACAGAGAAACTTTTATATTAGGGGAATGTATATTAATGGAAGTTATACAAGTGAATATTTAGATATTTTAACTAAAAAATTAGTGGAATATGGGAAAGTTATTTGTAAATATAGACAAGATTTTATAGATAATATAAATAAATATATTATAAGTAATTATGAGAAAATATTTGGTAGTGGAACTTTAAAAATAAGATATGTTTCAACATTTAAAAATAAAAGTGAAGATGATTTAATTAAGAGATTTAAAGATAATTATCAAAAAGAACTTAGTGTTGGTAAGACTTTAGAAGGAATTCATCATGATGATATTATGTTTATCCTGGATAACAATAATTTGAAAGAATTGGGAAGTGAAGGGCAAAGAAAGAATGCTATTATTTCCTTTAAACTTGCAGAAATTAATGTTATTTATGATATAAAAGGTTATTATCCAATACTTATTTTAGATGATTTGTTTAGTGAGCTCGATAAAGAAAAGATTACTAATTTACTGGGTATGCTTGATAGAAATGTTCAGACTTTTATAACGACGACGGATTTAAAAAACATTAGTAAAAAAGTAATTAAAGATGCAAAAAAAATTAAAGTTTGTGATGGTGCAATTGAGGAGGAGTAAAAAATGAAAGAAACACATTATACTGATAATGATATACAGGTTTTAGAAGGACTTGAAGCTGTTCGTAAAAGACCTGGGATGTATATAGGTTCAACAGGAGAAAGAGGTCTTCATCATTTAGTTTGGGAAATTGTGGATAATGCAGTTGATGAAGCTTTAGCTGGATTTTGTGATGATATTGAAGTTATGATAGATAAAGATGATATCATTGAAGTTAGAGATGATGGTAGAGGTATGCCAACTGGTATAAATGCTAAGACTGGTTTATCAACAATTGAAACTATATTTACTGTGCTACATGCTGGTGGTAAATTTGGTGGTGAAGGTTATAAGGTTTCTGGTGGTCTTCATGGTGTTGGTGCTAGTGTAGTTAATGCTTTGTCAAAATGGCTAGAAGTTAGAGTTTATCGTGATGGAAATGTATACTATCAAAGATTTGAAAATGGTGGAAAACCTGTTGCAGATTTAAAAATAATTGATAGTTGTGATATGGAAAGAACTGGGACTACGGTTAGATTTAAACCAGATGAAGAAATATTTACAGAAACAACTGTATATAACTATGATACTTTATATAAAAGATTACAAGAAATTGCGTTCTTAAATAAAGGACTAAGAATTAATTTATATGATTTAAGGGATACTATTGAAAAACATGATACTTTCCTTTATAATGGTGGTATTATTGAATATGTTGCAATGCTTAATAAGAGTAAGACACCAATTCATGATGATATTATATATATGGATGGTTCTGAAAATGGGATTGAACTTGAAGTAGCTTGTCAATATAATGAAACTTATTCACCAAGTATTTATTCATTTACAAATAATATTAATACTTATGAAGGTGGTACTCATGAAGATGGTGTTAAAGCTGCCTTAACTAAAGTTATTAATAATTATGCAAAGAATGCCAAGATTTTAAAAGAAAATGATGCACCTTTAATTGGGGAAGATTGTCGTGAAGGTTTAACAATGATTATTAGTTGTAAACATCCCGATCCTCAATTTGAAGGACAAACTAAGACTAAACTTGGTAATAGTGAAGTTAGAAAGATTGCAAGTGATGTATTTTCTCAAGGTTTTGAAAGATTTTTAATGGAAAATCCTAACGAAGCTAAGATAATTGTTGAAAAATGTATTAGTGCTTCACGTGGAAGAATTGCTGCAAAGAAAGCAAGAGAAGCAACAAGAAGAAAAAGTGACTTGGATATAGTTAATTTTGGTGGAAAACTTGTTGATTGTAAGGAAAAAGATCCAAGTGTTTGTGAAATATTCCTAGTCGAAGGGGATAGTGCAGGTGGTTCTGCGATTAAGGGAAGAAATAGTATGACTCAAGCTATACTTCCACTTAAAGGTAAAGTTTTAAATGTTGAAAAAGCAAGACTTGATAGAGCTTTAAGTAATGATGAAATTAAAACAATTATTACGGCTTTTGGTACTGGTATTGGTCAAGAATTTGATTTAAGTAAAATGAGATATCATAAAGTTATTATCATGAGCGATGCCGATGTCGATGGTTCTCACATTAGAGTACTTCTTCTTACTCTTTTCTATCGTTTCTTTAAGCCAATTGTTGAAGCTGGTTATGTTTATGCTGCTCAACCACCTTTATATTGTATTAAACATGGACAAACTATTAAATATGTTTTATATGATGATGAGAGAGATGAATATATTAAAGGTTTAAATGAAAAAAATATTAGATATGATATAGCAAGAATGAAAGGTTTAGGGGAAATGGATGCTGAAGAATTAAATGAAACAACTATGGATATTGATCATAGAATTCTTCGTAAAATAACTGTGGATGATGCTATTAGTGCTGATGCTGCATTCAGTAAATTAATGGGTGAAGAAGTTGAGCCTAGACGTAAGTTTATTGAAGAAAATGCAACATATGCAAAGAATTTGGATTTTTAGGAGGTTAATATGGATCATAGTAGAGATAGATTACAAGAAAATAATATTGTAAGTGAAATTGAATCGTCTTTTATTGAGTATTCAATGAGTGTTATTATTTCCAGAGCTTTGCCGGATTTAAGAGATGGTTTAAAGCCAGTTCATAGAAGAATTATTTATGATATGTTAGAAAATGGTTTGACACCAGATAAAAAACATCGTAAAAGTGCTACGATAGTTGGGGATGTTATGGGGAAATATCACCCTCATGGTGACTCATCAATATATGATGCTATGGTAAGAATGGCACAAGACTTTAATTATCGTTATTTACTTGTAGATGGACATGGTAACTTTGGTAATATTGAGTATCCTAGAGCTGCTGCTTATCGTTATACTGAAAGTAAACTTGCTAAGATATCAATGGAACTTTTAAGAGATATCAACAAAAATACTGTTAATTTTGTACCAAATTATGATGATTCTACGGTAGAACCTGAAGTTTTACCTTCAAGATTTCCAAATATTTTAGTTAATGGAACAATGGGGATTGCTGTTGGTATGGCAACAAATATTCCACCACATAATTTAGGTGAAGTTGTTGATGGTTGTATTGCTTATATTGATAATCCTGATATTACTACGGAAGAGTTAATGCAACATATTAAAGGACCTGATTTTCCAACTGGTGGTATTATTTTAGGTAATTCTGGGATAAAAAAAGCTTATGAAACTGGTAGAGGTTCTATAACTATTAGGAGTAAGGCAACAATTGAAGAAAAAAATGGAAGACATTATATTGTTATTGAAGAAGTTCCTTATGGTGTTAATACATTAGATTTAAAACAAAAAGTAGCTGATTTAGTACATAACAAAGTACTTGAAGGTATTACTGATTATCATACTGATTTAAAAGATGGTATTAAAATTACTATTACTTTAAAGAAAGATGCTAATCCTCAAGTAGTACTTAATAATTTATATAAGCATACGGCTTTTCAAACAACTTTTGGTATTATTTTCTTGATGCTTGATAAAGGTGTACCTAGAACTTTAGGTTTAAAAGATATAATTAGTAAATATGTAGATTATCAACAAGAAGTTATTATTAGAAGAACTCAATTTGAATTAGATAAAGCTGAAAAAAGAGTACATATCTTAGAAGGTTATAAGATTGTATTTGATAATTTAGATGAAGTTATTAAGATTATTAAAGAATCTAAGGCTGATGGAGAAGCTAAATCTAAGTTAATGGAACGTTTTGGATTAACTGAAGCTCAAACTGATAATATTTTAGAAATGAAATTACGTCGTTTAACGGGTCTAGAACGTGAAAAGATTGAAGAAGAACTAAATACACTCAGAATCGAAATAGAACGCTTACGTGGCATTTTAGCGGATAATAATATGGTGTTAGGCATCATTAAAGATGAAATGAATGAAATTAAAAATAAATATGGTGATGAAAGACGCACTAAGATTGATATGACTGCAGTTGATTATATTGAAGATGAGTCATTAATTCCAGAAGAAAATATATTGGTAGTACTTACTAATAAAGGTTATATTAAGAGAACTACTTCTGATACATTTAAGTCACAAAATAGAGGTGGCGTTGGAATTAAGGGAATGTCTACGAATGATGAAGACTTTGTTGAACACATGATTAACTTATCAACACATGATTATATCTTGTTCTTCACCGATAAAGGTAAAGTATATAGACTTAAAGGTTATGAAATTCCTGAGTTTTCACGTCAATCTAAGGGTATTCCAATTGTAAACTTACTTCAAGTTGAAAAAGATGAAAGAGTTAATGCTGTTATTCAAATAAGTCGTGAAGAGAATAGTAAATACTTGTTATTTGCAACTGAAGCTGGTGTTGTTAAGAAAACTTTAATTAGTGAATTTGATAATATTAGAAATAGTGGTAAGATTTGTATTTCTTTAAGAGAAAACGATAAACTTATTGGTGTTAAGAAGACTTCTGGTAATGATTTAGTGCTTCTTGGTAGTGATAGTGGTAGAATGGTTAAGTTTAATGAAGATGAAATCAGAGTTATGGGACGTACTGCTTCAGGTGTTCGTGGTATTTCACTAGATGGAAGTAAATGTATTTGTTCTGAAATTGTTAAAGAAGATGATACTATACTTCTTGTAACTGAAAAAGGTTATGGTAAACAAACTAAGGTTAGCGAATATCGTCAAACTAGAAGAGGTTCTAAAGGTGTTAAAGCTATGAATATTACTGAAAAGAACGGTAATTTAGTAAGTGTTAAGATTGTTCATGAAGGTAAAGAACTTGTTATCATGACAAACTCTGGTATGACAATGAGAATGCCACTTGATCAAATATCTGTTCTTGGTAGAGTTACGCAAGGTTTAAGACTTATTAATTTAAAAGATAATCAAAAGGTATCTACGATTAGTTTAGTAGATAAGCTAGAGGAAGAAAATTCTGAAGAAAGCATAGAACAAAGTGAAAATGTTGCTCAAAATGAATCAGAAGTAACTGAAAATATTCAAAATACTAAGGCTGAATAAGCCTTTTTATTTTGATTTATTTAGTATATACAATGTATAATTTATCTAATTACTTATAATAAAAACTTATTTTTTTGGCTGAAATATGCCAAATATTTTTTATTATTATTAGCTGATGTATGAGTTATCAACATGAATTTTGATTTGAATATAACTGGTTATTGACTTTTTTATTTTATATTTAGGTTTCACGTGAAACATGTAATAAGTATTGTTTAATTATCCTTAATTTTAATTTTTTTACTTAATTATTACAATTTACTTTTGAATTATATTATATCATTTTTAGAGTTATTTATTTATTATATGTATGAATGTTTCACGTGAAACCTTTGTTTATAACATTTAAATATTTTAATAGATTTGTTTTATTTTATATTAATTAAAAATTTTTAACTTATATTATAATTATTATCTTATTATTTTATTTATAACATTTTTATTTTTTACTTTATATTTTAATGTTTCACGTGAAACATTGTGTTGATAACTTGTTAGTTTTTACATTTTAATATAATAATTTTTATTTATAATAATTTTTGCGATTATATTTATGTTTCACGTGAAACATTATTGATAATTGGTTATTAATTATATAATAAGTTAATTATTATAGTAAAATAAGTCTTATATTTCATGATGTTTCACGTGAAACATCTGTTGGTAACTTGTTTATATCTATAATTGGTTTTATCTTGATAAAACATTCATTTTTTAGCATTTGTAATAAACAATTTTATGTTTCACGTGGAACATTACGTTGATAATTAGTTACTAAATACTTAATTAAGATTTACTAATGACATAATCATTTTTTACAATTTATATATATAGCTAAACTATATGTTTCACGTGGAACATATAGTTATTTTGTGTTGATAGTTTGATGATAATTAAGTTTGTAATATGTTTGAATGTTTCACGTGAAACGTTGATAATTTTCTAATAAATACTGCAATACTTTACACGAATAAATGTATGTAACAACAAACAAATGTTTATTTAAAAGTTTATCTTATTATATAGCTATTATTTTGATAAATTTTATATATAATATAGCTTAAATTATTTCCTGGGAAATAATTGGTTAACATAATGTTGTATTGAAAAGTATAAAAAAATTTAATTTTTAAAATGCCACAATGTAAGTAATTAACTAGGACTGATGACAGTTATAAATTAAAAATTTTTATAAAAATAATAAAAGTTATGTTTTATCAAAAGTATTTCCCGGGAAATAATTGGTTAACATAATATTTAATATAAGACAAAATGTTAATTAAGTTAATATTTATTGAAGAATATTTTGTCTTTTTAGATTTATTTTCTTAGTTATTAACATTATTTTTGTGTTTGATTATACTTGACTTATTGATTATAATTTGATACTATTTAGACGTGCAACAAATATGCTGTAACCTGGTCAGGATTGGAAAATAGCAGCCACATCAGCCTATGTTTGTGTGCACATTTTTTTTGGAGGAAAACATGGATTCAGAAATATTTAATATTTTAATGGAAAATGCTAATAAATCACTTGAAAATAATGATGTTCCAGTTGGGGCAGTAATTGTTAAAGATGGAAAAGTTTTGGCTTTTGGTTATAATACACGTGAAAAAGATCAAAATGTTTTAGGTCATGCTGAGATTAATACTATATTGGAAGCTCAAAGATTTTTAAATAATTGGAATTTAAGTGGTTGTGATATGTATGTTACACTAGTTCCTTGTTCCATGTGTTTAGAAATAATTAAACAAAGTAGAATTGACAATATTTATTATTTACTTGATAAACCAGCATCTAAGAAAGAATTTTATAAAACAAAGATGAAAAAAATTAATGATGCTAATTATGAAAATAAATATGCTGATATATTAAGTTATTTTTTTAAAAAATTAAGAGAAAAAAATAAATAACTGTGTTATAATTATTAGGTAAGGAGGTTTTCATGAATTACAAAGTTTTATATCGTAAATATCGACCGGATGGTTTTGATAATTTAGTTGGTCAAAAACATGTTGTGGATATTCTTAAAAACTCAATAAAAGAAAAAAGAATCGCACACGCATATCTTTTTTCAGGACCTAGAGGAACTGGTAAAACATCAACAGCAAGAATACTTGCCAAATCAGTTAATTGTTTAAATAATAAAGATGGTGTTGCTTGCGGAGAATGTGAAAGTTGTTTATCATTTAATGGCAATCCAGATATTATTGAAATAGATGCGGCATCTAATAATGGTGTTGAAGAAATACGTGAACTTATTAATAATGTTAAGATTATGCCTACAAGTTTAAAATATAAGGTTTATATAATAGATGAAGTTCATATGCTAAGTCAAAGTGCTTTTAATGCATTACTTCTTACTTTGGAAGAACCACCTGAACATGTTTTGTTTATTTTGGCAACAACAAACTTAGAAAGTGTGCCAATTACAATTGTATCGAGATGTCAAAGATTTGAATTTCATAGAATTACCGAAAATGATATAATTGAGAGACTTAAATTTGTATGTGATGAAGAAAAAATTGCTTATGAAGATGATGGACTTAAAGAAATTGCTACTTTAGCTGATGGAGGACTTCGTGATGCCCTTAGTATACTAGATCAACTTTCCAAAAATGAGGAAGTTATTACAAGTAAGTTAGTTTCTGAAGAAATAGGTAGTATTTCTAATAAGAAAATAGATGATTTAATTAAATATTTAGATAAAAATGATATACAAGGTGTTGAAGAAATATTTAATCATCTTCAAAGTGTTAATTTAAATTATAAAGTATTTGTTAAAAAGTTAGTTTATGCTTTAAGTGATGTTGGAGTTAAACTACTTAATAGTCCAGATGGATGGAGACTCGGCTTTGATGATTGTAAAAATTTAATCCTTGAACTTAATAATATACTTATGAAAATTAATATAAGTGTTAATCCATATCTTATAATAAAAATGTTAGTTTTAGGTTATATGGATGGTGCAAAAAAAGATGCTCAAATTGATAAAAATTTTGAAAAAATAAATGATGTTCAATCAAGGGACGAACAGGAAAAAACTGAAGTACAAAGTAAAAAAATTATTCCAAAAATGGAAAGTACAAAAACACAAGAGAGCGAAAATAAAAATGTAGATATAAGAATTAATAATTGTTTTGCTGAAGCTACCAAAAATGATTTACTTAATTTAAAAGAAAAATGGAATAATTTTGTTGGTAGTACTGATGATGCATCTTTTAAGGGGCTTCTTAGTGATACAAGTGTTGTGGCTGCTTCACCAACATATGCAATTATTCAAGTTACAATACCTCATAAAGATAAAGAATTAATGGCAAAATTAGAAATTATAGAAAAAAGTTTTAATGATTTTGCAAATGTTAATTATAAATTAGTATTTTTAGAAGATACAAAATGGAATTATGAAAAAAATGAATATGTAAAAAAACTTAAGAGTGGGTATAAATATGCTATTCTTGCGGAAAAAGTAGAAAAAGAAATTAAACAAAATGATATTGATGTGTCGGATGTATCTGATATATTTGATATAAATAAAATAGAAGTTGAATAAGAAAGGAAGATTATTTTATGAATATGCAACAAATTATGCAACAAGCACAAAGAATGCAAAGGGATATTACAAAGAAAAAAGAAGAAATAGATGCTATGGAATTTACTGGCAAATCTGAATGGGTTGAAATAGTTTTTAATGGAAAAAAGGAAATTAAATCATTTAAATTATTAAATGAAGAGACTATTGATGCTGATGATAAAGAAATGCTTGAAGATATGATTATGATAGCAATTAAAGATGCATTTACAAAAATAGATAAAGAAACTGAAAATAAACTTGGAAGTTATGCATCCATGAGTGGACTTTTCTAAAATGATATATCCAGAGTCACTAGAAAAATTAATTAATTATTATAAGAAATTACCTGGTATTGGTGAAAAAAATGCTGAAAGACTTGCTCTTGCAACTTTGAATTTCAAAGAAGAAGATTTAGATAAGTTTTCCGATGCTATTAGAAATGTTAAAAAGATACATAAATGTAGCATTTGTGGACATTTAACTGAAGGTGATATTTGCAATATTTGTGCAGATCCTTCACGTGATAAGAATTTAATATGTGTTATTGAAGACTATAAAAGTGTATTTTCATTTGAAAAAGCTGGTAATTTCCGTGGTGTTTATCATGTTTTAAATGGACTTATTAGTCCCGCAGATAATATTGGACCTGATAATATTAATTTATCTAGTTTAGTTAAAAGAGTTGAAGCAGCAAAGAAACCTGAATTGATACTAGCATTAAAATCAACAGTTGAAGGTGAAACAACAACACTTTATATAAAGAAAATATTTGAAAAGAAAAATGTGCTTATATCTAGGCTTTCTTATGGAATACCTATGGGTGCAGAAATAGATTATTTAGATATAATTACTTTAGATAAAGCTTTAGAAGATAGAAAAAAAATAAGTGATTAAAAAATAAATTTTTCATATAGTTTAATGGAGAAGCTTATGAAAAAAGTTATATTTGTTGTAGTAAAAAAAATAGTACTTGCAATATGCTTAGTATATGCTTTTAATTTACTAGCATCTGGTTTAAAAGTGTTTATTCCAATTAATGTTGTAACAGTAAGTGTTGTTGCATCACTTGGTATGAGTGGACTTTTGGCTTTAGTAGCAATATATTTTGTTTTACTCTAGGAGGCAGAAGTGGAAGCAAAAGCATTAGAAAAATTAGTAAAATATTACCGTGAGAATAAAATATCTCATGCTTATTTGCTTGAAACAAATAATTTGGAAAAATGCTTTTTAGAGCTTAAAACAGTTATAAAACAAATATTTTGTCAAGATGAATATAGTGAAAAGTGTTCTAAATGTAATTTATGTAACTTGGTAGACCAAAACTATTTACCATCACTTGTAATTATTGAACCAGATGGAATGAATATTAAAAAAGAACAGGTACTTGAGCTAAAGAAACAATTTAGTATGGTACCAATTTATACTAAAGATAATATTTATGTTATAAAAAATGCTGAAAAGTTAAATGGTGCTTCTGCGAATACAATGCTTAAGTTTTTGGAAGAACCTGAACCAAATATCATAGGTTTTTTTATATCTGATAATGCAAATAATGTTATATCTACGATTAAAAGTAGATGTGAAACTGTTAAAGTTTATTATGATAATCATGAACTCGACATAAATTCAATTAATAATGATACATATAAAGATTATACAAATGCAGCAATTAATTATTTATATAAATTAGAAGTAGAAAAAAAAGATGTAATAATGTATAATAAAGATGTAATTTTGTGTAAGTTTAAAGAAAGAGAAGAAATTAAAACTATTTTTAAGATAATTCTTATTGTTTATGAAGAATTATTAAATAAAGTAATGGGATTTGAAAATAAGTTTAGTTTTGATAATTTAAATAACTTATGTCAATTATATTATAAAGATATATTAAAAAGAATAAATTTAGTTATTAAATTTATTGATGATATAGATAGTAATGTTAATATTGAATTATTACTTGATAAATTTGTTATAGAATTAGGTGATTATAGTGAGTAAAGTTTATGGTGTAGTATTTAATGAATTAAATAAAAAATATTATTATGAAAGTGATGAAGATTTAGCGTTAGATACACTTGTAATTGTTAATACTGAAAGAGGTCTTCAACTTGTTAAAGTTGCTGAAGTTTTAGATAAAAAAATTGAAGAAGATTTAGATAAAATAGAAAGAGTTGCAACTGATGAAGAATATGATGATTATTTAAATAATTTGAAAGATGCAGATAGGGCTTTGAAGAAATGTATTGAGTTTGCTAAAGAACTTGAACTTGATATGAATGTTGTTAATGCACAATTTAATTTAGATAGAAGTCAGCTTTTATTTAATTTTACAGCTGATGCTAGAGTTGATTTTCGAGAACTTGCTAAAAGACTTGCTTCAATTTATCATACTAGAATTGAATTAAGACAAATCGGAGCACGTGATAAAGCTAAAGAAATTGGTGGTATTGGTGTTTGTGGTGGAGAATTATGTTGCCTTAGATTTTTAAAAAGAATTGATACTATAAGCATGAATATGGCAAAAAATCAAAATTTAGCATTAAATCCATCAAAAATAAATGGAGTTTGTGGAAGACTTTTGTGTTGTCTTGCTTATGAAGATGAAGCTTATATTGAAGCAGTTAAGAAATTACCCAAAGTTGGTGAAAAAATTAAAACTAAAAAAGGTGAAGCAGAGGTTGTTAGTGTAGATATTATTAATCATCGTGGAAAGATTATGCTTAATGGAGAAAAAGTAGATTATGATTTCGAAAGTCAAGAATGATTTATTTGATTATCCGAATAGATATATTATGCAAATCAAAGATGGGTTTAAGTTTTCCTTGGACTCACTTTTACTCGCAGAATTTACTAATTTACGTCAAAGTGATAAACTAATTTTAGATATGTGTACTGGCAATGCTCCGGTTCCTTTGGTGTTGAGTTTGAAAACTGATGCTAAAATTATAGGATTTGAATTACAAAGAGATATTGCAGAACTTGCCTGGGAGTCTATATCTATAAATGGACTTGATAAACAAATAACAGTTATTAATGATGATGTTAAAAATATTGGTGAATTTTTTAAACCAAATACTTTTGATGTAATAACATGTAATCCACCTTATTTTAAAATAAATGATGATGGATGTAAAAATAAAAATGATTATTTAACACTTGCAAGACATGAAATTGCCATAGATTTAGAAACTATTTTTAAACTTGTTAATAGATTTTTAAAAGATAATGGTGTGTTTTATATAGTACATAGAGCTGAAAGACTTGATGAAATTATAATTTTGGGAAATAAATATAAGTTAAATGCTAAAGAAATTCAGTTTATTTCAACTAAAAGAAATAATAATCCAAGTACTATTTTAGTTAAATGTGTTAAAAATAGTAAGTTTGGTGTTAAAATAAAAAAGGAAATTTGTGTTGATAACATAAGCACTTATCAACATCTATTTGAAGGGAGTAGTAAATAATGAAACTTATAGTTGGTCTTGGAAATCCAGGTAAAGAATATGAAAATACTAGACATAATATTGGTTTTATGGTTTTAGATGATTATTTAGGAAATGTTAAGTGGTCAAATAAATTTAATGCTCTATATTATGAAAGTTTTATTGGAACTGAAAAAGTAATCTTTGTAAAACCTTTAACTTATATGAATAATTCTGGTAATGCTGTTGGTGAGTTTGTTAGATATTATAATATTGATATGAAAGATATTTTGATTATTCAAGACGATTTAGATGAAGAAATTGGTTTATATAAATTAAAGATAAATTCATCTAGTGGTGGTCACAATGGTATTAAATCAATTATTAGTTCTCTTGGAACTCAAAGTTTTCCTAGATTAAAGGTAGGAATTGGAAGTGTTAAAAAAGATGAAGTTATAGATTATGTACTTGGAAAATTTAGTAAAAAAGAAATGGAAATATTAAATAATGAACTTAGTACTTTTAGAAAAATAATTGAATCTTTTGTAAATGTAGGAATAGATAAAACAATGAATGTTTATAATACTAAATAAAGAGGAAATATGAAGTTTTTAGATGAATATTTTAAATATGAAATTGGAACGGAAATATCTGGTTTAACTAATGAGTTAAACGTTTTTTACGTTGATAAATTAAGCGAAAAATATGATAGAAATATAATTGTTCTTACAAGTTCTTTGTTTGAAGCTAATAAAATTTATGATAATTTAGTTAAAATACATGATAATACTTTACTCTTTCCAATGGATGATTTTTTGTCATCAATGTTAGTGGCAAGTAGTCCCGAACTTAAGTATAAAAGACTTGAAACTTTAGATAAATTAAAAAGTGATAATAAATATATTATAGTTACAAACTTAATGGGATATTTAAAATATTTACCTTGTGCTAGTATTAAAAATTATATTGATATTAAGAAAAATGATATTATTAAACGTGATGATTTAGTTAAAGAAATAGATGTCTTAGGCTATCATCGTGAGTCTTTAGTTACAATGTCAGGTGAATATGCTGTTCGTGGATTTATTTTAGACTTGTATCCGATTGATTATGTTCATCCGGTTAGAATCGAATTTGATGGTAATGTAATAGATAATATTAAATACTTTGATGAAAATACGCAGATGTCAAATGATGATATTCATGATATTAAAATTAAAGCTATTGATGAAATGGTATCAAGTGATAAAAATTCTTTATTTGATTATGCAGAAAATCCTTTGGTAGTTTATGTAGATAAATCTCAGATTGAAGCCTCATACTCAAAATTATTTAATGATATATCTGAATATAAAGAGTCAAATGAAATAAATGAAGATTTGATGTATTCCTTAGATGATATTCATGATAATGATAGAATATATGTAAATTTATTTTCAAGTGGGAGTTTAAATTTAAAAGCACAAAGTATTATAAATTACAAAGAAAATTTTGAAAAATTGGCTGCTGATTATGATGCTTGGATTGCGAGTGGGAAAATAGTATATTTTTATTTAAGTAAAGTAGAAGAAAAGAAAAAGTTACTTAAGATTATACCTAGTGCTCATGTAGTAATGAAAGAATTATCTCATGGTTTTATACTGGATAAATATGTAGTTATTTCTGAAAATGATATTGAAGATGTTAAATCAAGTAATGGAGTTTATAAAAATAATTTCCATGTTGGTAAAAGAATAAAGGACTTTAATCAACTTGAAAAAGGAGATTATGTTGTACATATTTCTCATGGTATTGGTATTTATCAAGGAATTACTACGCTTTCTGTTCGTGGTGTTCAAAAAGATTTTTTGACAATATTTTATGAGGACTCAGATAAGATTTATGTTCCGGTTGAAAAAATTAATTTAATTTATAAATATACTGGTAAGGATGGAATAAAACCAAAACTTAATAAACTTGGAAGTACAAATTGGGAAAAAACTAAAAAATATATTTCTGAAAAAGTAAAAGATATTTCAAGAGAACTTATTATTCTTTATAAAAAAAGATTGGAACTTAAAAAAAAACCATATAAAGATTATCCTGAAGAAGATGTGTTTGCTAGTGAATTTAAGTATGACTTGACGGTAGACCAAGCTAAAGCAGTGTTAGAAATTAATAATGATTTAAAAAAAGATAATCCAATGGATAGATTATTATGTGGAGATGTAGGTTTTGGTAAAACAGAAGTTGCAATGAGAGCAATGTTTAAGGCATTTTTAAATAATGAACAAGTACTTTATTTGTGTCCCACTACAATACTTTCAAAACAACAATATAATGTGGCAAAAGAAAGGTTTAAAAATTGGCCTGTAGAAATAGCACTTTTAAATCGACATGTAAGTGTTCGAGAAACTCATAGAATACTTGAAGATTTAAAAAAAGGGAAAATAGATATATTATTTGGTACTCATAGAATACTTAGTGATGATATCGTTTGTAAGAATTTAGGGATGCTTGTGGTTGATGAAGAGCAAAGATTTGGTGTTACGCACAAAGAAAAAATAAAAACTATGAAAAGTGATGTTAATGTTTTAACTTTAAGTGCAACTCCGATACCTAGAACTTTAAAGATGGCGATGTCAGGTCTTAGAGATTTATCAGTTATTGATACACCACCAGTAAATAGATATCCTGTTCAAACTTATGTAGCTGTTGAAGATGACTTTTTAATTAAAGATGCTATTTATAAAGAACTTGCTAGAAAAGGACAAGTATTTATTCTTTATAATAGAGTGGAAACTATTGAAAAATATATGAACCATATTCATGAATTAGTGCCTGATGCTAGAATAAATTTTGCACATGGCAAAATGGAAAAAGATGAACTTGATAATATAATGACATCTTTCATAAATAATGAATTTGATATTTTGATTTGTACAACAATAATTGAAAGTGGAATTGATATACCAAATGTTAATACATTAATTATTCATGATGCTGATAATTTTGGTTTAAGTCAACTCTATCAAATACGTGGTCGTGTTGGTCGTAGTGATAAAGTTGCTTATGCTTATTTAATGTATGAAAAAAATAAAATGCTTAATGATATTGCCATTAAAAGACTTAATACTATTAAAGAATTTACGGAACTTGGTAGTGGATATAGAATTGCTATGAGGGATTTAAGTTTGAGAGGTGCAGGTGATGTATTTGGAGCTTCTCAGGCTGGTTTTGTTGATAGTGTTGGTATTTCACTTTATATGAAAATGGTTGAAGATGAAATTAAACGTCAACGTGGAGAAACTGTGGAAGAGGAAGATACTGATACTCAAGCTTTAATTAATGTTAATACACATATTAGTGATACCTATGTATCTGATGAAGATATTAAAATTGAAATACATCAAAAGATTAATGAAATTGATTCTTATAAAAAAATGTTAGAAATAAAAAGTGAACTTGAAGATAGATTTGGTAAGGTTACTGATGATATGCTTGTTTATATGTATGAAGAATGGTTTGAAAAACTTGCAAAAAAATATAATATTAAACAAGTTGTTCAAACAGATAGAAGTATTGAAATTACTTTACCTGAAGAAATATCAAGTAATATTAAAGGTGATAAACTTTTAATTGAAGCCATGAACTTATCAAGATGTTTCAATATAAAATATGTTAATAAGAAAATTAGTATTTTACTTTATACTAAAGATTTACCTAAACATTTTATATTTTATATAGTAACTTTACTTGAAAAGATACTTTAATACATAAAAAATT
>CADBRL010000100.1 GCA_902797105.1 uncultured Erysipelotrichaceae bacterium | reverse complement strand
TTTATTATCTCTGGTTTAGTATTTTGTTTATTTTATAATATTGATATTAAAAAAACACCAGTATTAGTAAATAAAATAATATCGTACTTGTCTAATTGTTCTTTTAGTGTTTATTTGGTATCATATCTTGTAGATTTACATTTTTATAAATATGTAACTTATTTATATATTCCTTGGTATAAAACAATTCTTTTGTTCCCTTTATCAGTAGTATTACATTATATGATATGTGTAATTATAGTTAGTATAGTTAATTTGTTTAAAATAATTATAAAACAATTTTTGGACAAGATTGGAGGAAAATAAAAATGATTAAAGTAATGAGTATATTTGGAACTAGACCAGAAGCCATAAAAATGGCACCTCTAGTAAAAGAATTAGAAAGAAGAAAAGAAATAGAAAGTATTGTTTGTGTAACTGCTCAACATAGAGAAATGCTTGATCAAGTGCTTAATACTTTTGATATTAAACCAGATTATGATTTAAATATTATGAAGCAAGGTCAAAGTCTTGCAGATGTTACAACTAGAGCATTAGTTGGGCTTGAAGAGGTAATAAAAGAAGTTAAACCTGATATAGTTTTAGTTCATGGTGATACCACTACAACATTTGCGGGTGCACTAGCTGCTTTTTATAATCAAGTTGCTATTGGGCATGTTGAAGCAGGTCTTAGAACATATGATAAATATTCACCATATCCAGAAGAAATGAATAGACAAATGGTTGATAGGTTAAGTGATATGTATTTTGCTCCAACTGAAATTAGTAAAGATAATTTGCTTAAAGAAAATATTGATGAGAGTAAAATTTATATAACTGGAAATACCGCAATTGATGCAATGAGTACAACTGTTGATGAAAATTATACCCATCCAGAACTTGATTGGATAAATGCTGGCGAAAGAATGATTTTACTTACTGCTCACAGAAGAGAAAACTTAGGTGAACCAATGCGTCATATATTTAGAGCTATTAAAAGAGTTGTTGATGAATTTAGTGATGTAAAAGTTATTTATCCAATTCATATGAATCCACGCGTAAGAGAAGTAGCAAATGAAGTATTTGGTGATGCTGATAGAGTTAAATTAATTGAACCACTTGAAGTATTTGATTTTCATAATTTTCAAAATAAATCATATATCATTTTAACTGATAGTGGAGGAATACAAGAAGAAGCGCCAAGTTTAGGAAAACCGGTTTTAGTTTTAAGAGATACAACAGAAAGACCTGAAGGTATAAAAGCTGGAACTTTAAAACTTGTTGGGACAGATGAAGACGTAATTTATGAAGAAACTAAAAAATTACTTCTTGATAAAAAAGAGTATGAAAAAATGAGTAAAGCATCTAATCCTTATGGGGATGGTCATGCAAGTGAGAGAATAGTAGATGCAATAATTGAATATTTTAATAAATAGTTAAATAGACCAATATAATTTAAAAATTATATTGGTTGTTTTTATATTAAGAATGTTATACAAACTTTGTAAAATAAAATTTAATAATCAAAGAAGTTACTTAAACAAGTATAAATCAAAAAATGCGTTGACTCAATCTAAAGTGCACAATTAAGTGCAATTATGTATAAAAAGTGTTTTTTCAAAAGAAAATGCACTTTTTATGAGGAAAAAACAAGAAATTAAATATAAAAAAATTGAAAATAAATAAGAATATGGTATAATATTGGTTGTCAAAGGAATTTTATTCCACGACAAAAAGTGTAGAAGTTGTACAAATTTTAAAAGTAAGTGCACAATGGCTACAAAGCTGTTTAAATAGTATAATTGGCAATTTATTTGTCAAAATTGATATTTATAATTGGTGGTTATAAATATCTTTTTTATTTTTTTGTTTTGAAATTATATTTATTTTATAAATTGTAGTCAAGGTTAAAATGAATGCTACGCAACCTTGACAAGCAATTTAAAAATAAATAATTAAATATTAACAAAAAAAACAAAAGAAAAAAGTTAATATTTAAGTAAAGAGTCATTTAATACTACTTCATCAGGTTTAATATAATCACAATTTAAAATTTTTAATATATTCTCATCACATAGAAATAACATAGCATCGTAGGGTGATCTACCATTTAATGAATCTCTACATAATGAATTAATATTATTCATAAATAAATTACAATCTTTTTGAGTAATATTTTTAAATGAAGAACCTTTAGGCAATATATATCTAATAAATTCATGATTTTTTTCAATCATGCCTTTTTGACAAGACATGTGTGGATCACAAAAAAATAAATGAGTTACATATTCACCAGAAGATTGAATACATTCAATATTATTAACGTCAAAGAATTCATGACCATTATCTGTTAATATAACTTGAAATAATTTCTTGTATTCATTATATGGAATTATTTCCTGTAACATTCTAAATATTTTAGATACTTCTTCAGTGGTTTGACTTTCTAATTTAAATATAAGCATAAACTTTGATTTTCTCCATAAAAGAGTAAGAAAACAATCAGATTCTTCTTGTAAGCCAACAACTGTATCCATTTCAACTATATTTAAATCAGCGTTAGAATTTGTATATTCTAAAAAATCTTCATACTTTCTGCCTATTAATAATTCTCTTTCTTTTCTAGTTCTTCGTTCATTAGAATTCTTTCTTTTTTTGTATTTCACTATTCTGGGAAAATCAAGTGGACCAAATTCAAATACTCCATTATTTACATAATTATAAAATGATGGTTTAGAAAAATCTAAAATGTCAGGATGATTTATGTATAAGTGATTAATAGTTTGTCCTTTTTTAATAAGAGGAGTTAGTGTACTATTAATTATATATACTTCTTCGGGAGTTAAATTAATCCCTTTTCTCGCATTACTTTTAACCTCTCTATAAGAGTCATCAGCTTTTCTAGCGTAATAAGTATATCTTTCTTTTCTGCATCCGCTTCTAGATTTACAACCATTACATACATATGGTGATTTTGAAAGTCTAGGGCATGATATATCTCTATCATAATTATTATATTTATATGTTCCGTATTGCTTAGGTTTGAAATAAACTTTATTTCTGTCTATTTCTCTTAAAACAGATGTATGAGATCTATTTATTTCATTTGCAATTTGATTAATAGATTTATTTTCGTTTAATCCATCTTCAATATTTTTTCTATCTTCATAAGATAGATGACAATAATTTGCCATTTCTAATACCTCCTTTAATGACAAATAAATTGCTTGTAAAGTATTATACCAATTATAAATCTTATTGCACAACTTCTGTGCACTTCTTTTTTTAAAATACATTTTTGTAAAAATATTGGAAATATGCGTGAAATTGTTTGCAATATGTCAAAAAAAGTGTTATAATAGTAACGATTTTTAACAAAGGA
>CADBRL010000099.1 GCA_902797105.1 uncultured Erysipelotrichaceae bacterium | reverse complement strand
TTTCATACTATGATTATTTTTTTTAAGTTTAGATGCAAGTTTATAGGTTACAATGGCATCACAGAGAATGTGGTCACCGAGAGTTTTTACATCATGATGAAAATAAGGGTCACTGCATCTTTTAGAAAACTCTTTATGAGTTGCAATCGGCTCTATTATACGCCATAGTTTTTTTGTATCATAATTTGATAATTTATAATATTTAGCAAATTCTTTGTATTTAATATATACTTTATCCTCTTTCATTATTTTTTCTCCGCATTAATATTATGGCACAAAATAATATTCTTTACAACATTTAATCAATAATTATTTCTTGTCCATCTTCTGGAATAATAATATTTTTTATTTTTAATACCTCTAACATGTTTCTTGTTTCATCTTCTAGATGGCTAACTACAAATGTACAACTTGGATGATTATTTGCTAAATATTTTAGGTTATCTATTCCCATATGTTTAGAATTTCCTTTGATGAACATACAATCACAGAATAAATAACAACATTTTTCTGCCATTATTTCTGTGTTTTTGCAAAGTGATGTATCACCAGTGAAACCTATATATTTTTCATTTTCATTAAAAATATAACCATATGCTGGTTTCATTCTACCATGATCCACAAGTATTTTTTCTACTTTATAATTGTTTAAAACAAAATTATTATTAAAATTAAATTCTAAATTTATTTCTTTACATGCATCTATAAATGAATTAGGAAAAGCTAAAAAACCTATTTTCTTTATTTTAGATTTTCCTTCTTTAGAGCAATAAATAAAAGTTTTTTTATTATCACTTTTAGATTTGTTTAAAATTAAAAATGGTATATCAAAATAATGGTCCCCGTGAAAATGAGTTAATAAAATTTTACTTACACTACTTGGTTTTATATTTTGTCTATATAAATATTTGCATGCTCCATTTGGAAAATCTACCATTATATCTTCATCAATTAAGTAACATGCACTATTATATTTGGTCCACATACTTCCTGAACCTATTACTTTTACTTTCATTTTACCACCTTAATTATATTTTCTTTTTCAGTTAATTTTTATATAACTAATCTTTAAAAATGGTTACCAATCTATCTTCTGTTTCTTTAACTAATTTTAATTGTTGATCTAAAAATCCAATTTCATCTAAAGAATTAGTTTCGTAGTCTTCATACTTTTTTTTATTTCCGTCTATCATATCAATTATCGCTAAAACTTTTCTTATTTCTAAATTTAGTTCATTTCTTTTTTCTTCAATTAATGTTTTATCCATTATCTTCCCGTTCCTTTTAAAGTTTCTGCCATTTCTTCTTTTAAGTTGGCATCCACCATTATTTCACTCATTTGTTCTAAATTATGTTTTTGTTTAGCAAATTCAGAAAAGCTTAAAAAATCATTTTTATTTTGTAAATTAGCGCGATATTTTATATATTCTTTATAGATTGTATTAGCTTGTGGTTTTACATTTTCTCTAGATTTCCATGTTTTATAGTCCGCCAAAAATTCATAAGATTCATCGCTATAGCCAATTCTTATATCATTTAGTTGTTGTGCTGTTAAGTCATTAATTGTAGCATCTGGTTTTATTATTCCTCTTTTTTTGAGATCATATAAACCTCTTTCTTCCGAAGTCATTTCTGCTAAACGCATTAGTTCTTCCATCTTTCTTTTTATCATGCCTTCTTTGTCCATTGCCATTGAACGTACATCACCATTTACAATCTCATAATCTTCATCAAAAGCTTTGTTTCGTTCAAGTTCACGTATTGCTTCTTCTCTAATTTGAGCCATAACGCCTTTTCTTAATTCATTTTCATAGGCTATTTTTTCTTGAACTGCAGCAACTTTCAATTTTTGATCTCTAACAGCTTCATGATATTTTATTTTACCATTAGTTTTGGCACCATCTAACTGACTTTCTGAAAATCCATAAGAGCTTGCACACGCACGCATTTGGGATTGAATTTCTTGTATTTTATCATAATTTGATGGATCTTCTGTCATCACTTTTTCTAATTCATAAGCTAAATTTTCATACATAGTTAAATAATGCTTTTCTTTAGCTTCACGTTCTTCTACTTTTTTCTTTTCTTCAATTTGATTTTTTACATTAGTAAAGTCAAATTTCATGATAAATTTATTAGCTTTTTCTTGTTCAGCATTATATTTATTTTCTAATTTTGTTAGAAATTGTTTTATTATTGTTACATCAATTTCTGTAATATTATTTATTTCAAAAAGTGTGTTAGATATTTTAAGAAGTAAAAGTTTGCATCTTTCTCTAGTGTTCATCGCATCTTCAATTTGTGCTAGGTTGTCTACTATAGCATTTACACTTTTACTTTTTTCTAGTTCTTTATTTTCAACCATATTTTTAATATAATTTAGTAATGTTTTTTCGTCAAGTGGTAATTCTATATTCATTTTATTTCCTTGGAGTGATACAAATTCTGGTGTAAGATTTTTTAACATTTCTCTTTCAACAGTTTTGATTGCTTGTTCATAGGAAATAGACGTTTTATATTGTGTTTTATCATATACTAAAAAGCCTTTTGTAGATAATCCTAATTTGGCTATCATTTTTTGAATTTTAGCACTCATAGTTTGAACTTTTTCTTTTTTATCTTTATTACTATTACTTAAGGCTATAGACACATTTTGCTTTAAGGCATTTTTTTCATCATCAGTTAACAATTGGTATAACCCATTTATATGTTCAACAACTTTTTCTGGCAATTTATATTTCTTATTATCTGAAAAACGCAGATCACCTAAAGCCTGACTTAGTTCTGTTAACCTTCTAATTTGTTCTTGATAATCTTTTATTTCTCCATTCATCGACATTTTATCAATAAAGCCGACTTTTCCTGATAACTTCTCCTTATTCTTTTCAATTCTACCTCTTAATTTATCTATCATTTCATTTATGGATTTATCCATTGAACTACATATAGAATAGCTTGTTATTTCTGTATCTTTCATTTTTTCTTCACCTCATCGCACTTATTGTTAATTTTATTATAGCACATGCTCATTTGCAATGTAAACTGATTTACTTTTGATTTACATTTTTAGGCATCCTTATTAATTTAAAAATTAAATTTGACATATTATAACATAGGGAGGTTGAAATCCATGAATAATTATCAAAAAGCTTTAAAGAAAATTGAATGTGCTAAATTGGAAGGACCAATTTGCGCTTGCTGCCCTATTCCAGGGCCAACGGGACTTCAGGGACCAGCTACGATTGATGTAGGAACGACACATACTATAATCAGGATGCTAAAGTAGAAAACACAGGTACAAATACAAATGCTATTTTAGAGTTTTATATACCTAAAGGTAATGATGGAAATGGAGAAAAAATAATTATTGGAAAAACTGAAACTTTGGATGCTAATGCTAGAGCAAAAGTTATTGATACATTTGATGGAAATACTCATAAACTAGATTTTTATATACCTCAAGGGTTTGATGGAGTAAAGGGTGAAAAAGGTGATATAGGACCTAACTTAATTGAAATCGCTTATATTGCAACATTTATTGATACATTTACTGGTAATGGTATTGAAGTTAAAGAAATGGAAGATTTGCCACTTACTAGAAAAGAAATTGATACTAAAAATACTGTAACTGTTGAAAATAATAAAATTAAATTTACTAAAACTGGACATTTTAAAGTATTTTTTAAAGTAAATGCATATGTAAAAAAAGATGGTGTAGATTTCGATGCTACGAAAGGCTTTGTAGCAATAGGTTTTAAGCCAAATGGAACTGATAACATTTATGTTGGCGGAAGTACTTGGACTACGGATGAAGTTTCAAGAGAAATTACTGCCCAAGGAATTCTTGCAATTGTGGATACTAATACTGAATATAGTTTAGTTAACTTGAGTAAAAAAAGTATTTATTTGAAAACACCTGATTTAAAAAATATTAATAGTAATTCTTATTTTGTTAATTCACCAGTGCTCATAACAATTGAATACTTGGGTAACTAGAAAGGATTTGATTTTTATTAAAAAGATATGTGTTTATGCTATATGTAAAAATGAAGAAAAATTTGTTGATAGATGGTATGAATCTATCAAGGATGCAGATGGAATATTTGTTTTAGATACTGGTTCAAGTGATGATTCTGCAAAAAAATTAAAGAAACATGGAATAACCGTTAAAGAAATGGAAATTAAACCATGGAGATTTGATGTAGCTCGAAATGAAGCATTAAAAATGATACCCGAAGACTTTGATATTTGCATTTCTTTAGATTTAGATGAGATAATGCTTGATGGCTGGAAAGAAAATATTTTAAAAGCTTGGAAAAATGATACTGATAGACTTAGATATGTTTATAATTGGTATATTGAAGATGGAATTCCAAAAGTTACATATTATGCTGATAAAATACATAAAAAAAGTGGCTGTAAATGGGTTAATCCTGTACACGAGGTACTAGAATTTGACCATTCTGAAAAACAAGTCTTTACTGATGATGTTATTGTAAATCATTATCCAGATAGAGAAAAATCTCGCTCTAATTATTTGCCACTTTTAGAGCTTGCTGTGAAAGAAAAACCAGATAATGATAGAAATATGCATTATTTAGGTAGAGAGTATATGTATTATGGAAAATGGAATGATGCTATTGATACTCTTATTAAACATTTAAAGATGAAAAATGCTACTTGGAAAGATGAGAGATGTGCATCAATGAGGTTTATTGCTAGATGTTATAAAGCTTTAAATAGATATGATGAATCACTTATGTGGCTTTATAAAGCTATAAATGAAGCTCCATATTTAAGAGACCCATATACTGAAACTGCTATTTTGTATTATATTTTAGAAGATTATGAAAATGTTTGTAAATATGGAGAAAAAGCTTTAGAAATAAAGAATAATCCTAAAACATATATGAATGAAGTATTTAGTTACGATGAAACATTAAATGATTTATTATCTATTTCATACTTTTATTTAGGTGATTATGAAAATGCTATTAAAAATGCTAAAGAGGCTTTAAAAATAAATCCTAATAATGAAAGAATTAAAAAGAATCTAGAGTTATTTAAAACAACAAAAAAATCCGAAGATTAAACTTCGAATTTTTAATTACATTTTACTAACTTGGAAGACTTCAACATCAACATTTGTTTCTTGACCAAATAAGTCAATTATAATATTTAATCTATTATTTTCAAGGTCAATGTTATCAACTTTACCAGTCATACCACTGAATGGTCCATCAACAATATTAACTGTGTCTCCGACTTTAAGTTCAGATTCAACATCTACTCTACTCATACCCATGTTAGCTAGAATTCTATCAATTTCTTGAGGAAGTAATGGAGTTGGTTTTGCTCCTTTTCCACTTGAACCAATAAATCCTGTAACACCTGGAGTATTTCTTACAATGTACCATGCTTCATCAGTCATTATCATTTCAACTAAAACATATCCAGGAAACATTTTCTTTACTTTTTCTTTTTTTACTCCATCTTTTACTTCAACTTCTGTTGTTTCGGGAACAATTACACGGAAAATGTAATCTTGCATACCCATTGATTCTGTTCTTGCTTCTAATTTTTCTTTTACTTTATTTTCATGTCCTGAATAAGTATTTACTACGTACCAAAGTTTTTCCATTATGCAAACCATCCTTTAACTACTGATAATATTAGGTTAAGTGCCATAAATAACGCACATAAGATTATACAAAATACAATTGTTGAAATTGTGTATTTTAATACATCTTTAGCTGATGGCCATTTTACTAACTTAAGTTCTTTGCCCACTTTTTTGAAATAACTTTCTTTAGGACCTTTCTTATTTGTTTTGACATTTTTCTTTTTGGTGTCTTTAGTAACTTTTGTTACTTTTTTTGTTTCTTTAGCTTCTTTTGCCATAGTTTTAAAAACCTCCATTTAAAAAAACACTTTCGTGTTCATTTATAATATAACATAAATAAAAGGTAATTGCAAGCTTTAATCAAGCATTTTTTGTAATTCTGGTATTAATTTCTTTCTTATATTTTGAACCTTTTTATATATTTGTTTATAGCTTTGCATTAATGTAAATGCTATATCTTTATAGCTTAAACCATCTAAAAGAAGGGAAAATATTGCTAGTTCATTATTGTTAAGCTTGTTCAAAATTATTTCATTTAGATTTTTTTGGCTTTCTTTGGCACAAAGAGTTTCTAAAGGATCTAAAGAATTATCCGTAGCATTATCAAAACCGATGTTAGATGGCTCCATATTTTTCTTATTATATCTGACAGCATTGATGATTGTTTTTTTTATTTTTCTATCTATAATTAAGCTTATATAAGTATTTAATGAGGCTTTAGATAAAGTGTTATATGTATCTAGTGCTTCATTTACTAACTCATGACAACTTAATGTTAGTTCATAAAAATTGACCTTTAATTTTTTCAATTGTGGATAATACTTGTTAATTATTCTTTTTGTTACTATAGAATATTTTTGATTTAATATATCTGTTGCTTCTTCATTGTTTTCACGATATAGCATTATTAGTTCAGAATCACTAATATCAAACATTTTCACCCATGTGGTAAATTAGAATACTTGCTGCAACAGATGCATTTAAGCTTTCTACATTTTTATTCATTGGGATGCTAACTAGCACATCACTATTTTCTTTAACAAGTCTACTTACTCCAGC
>CADBRL010000098.1 GCA_902797105.1 uncultured Erysipelotrichaceae bacterium | reverse complement strand
CAAAATGGTGTGTCGAACCATGAGAGGTTTTGTCGAAAGCCTTGAAAGTGGTAAAAATGTATGTATAATAGCGTCTTTGAAAGGAGGAACCTACTCATGCAAAGATTAGAAATCAAGAAAATCAATGCCAGAGATAGTATTGTCAAGAAGATATTTACTTCAACTGAAGATGGACTTAAATATTTAGGCAAAATTGTATGTAAGGTTTTAAATATTTCTGAAGAAGATGTAACATTTACTTTAATTCATCCAGATGTAAGTGCAAATGAAAATTCTGTAAATAGTGAAGTTGATGTAGCACTAGAAAGTAATGAAATGATTGTTAATGTTGAAGTAAATAGTGTAAGAAGTAGGAAAAATGAACGAAAGAACAATATGTATGTTTGTCATTTAGTTTTAAGACAGACTAGAAATTCTGAAGACTATAGTAAGAAGTTTAAGAAAGTCTATCAGATAAATCTAAATACATATAGCGTTACAAATGATGATAGATTTGTAGTTAGAAGTAGACTTTTAGATGATAAAACGTACGAAGAAATACATTCATTTTTCGAAATCTACGACATAAATCTTGCAAAAATTCTCGATATGGATTATACTAAACTTATGAAAGACGATGAGTCTTTAGAAAAATTATTATATCTTTTAGTTAGTGATGACGAAAGATTAATAAAAAAAGTATATGATGGTGATGATTTTATGGCTAAAATAATACGCGAAGTAAAAAATAGTTCAGATGACTTTGATAATTTGCTTAGGTATAACAGAGATGTTATATTTGATGGTAATGAAAAACAAGAAGCATTTGAAGATGGCATAGAACGTGGAGTTAAAAAAGGTTATAAGCTAGGTGTTGAACAAAAGGCTATTGAAGATGCCAAAGCGATGCTTCAAGAAAATTGCAATGTAGATTTAATTTGTAGAGTTACAAAATTATCACTTAACCAAATTGAAAGATTAAAAGAAGAATTGAAATAATTCTTCTTTTTAGCTACAAGATAACACTTGATTTGGTATGAAATTTATTGTATACTTTAAACGGTGATGAATTTATGGCTAAAATAACACGTGAAGTAAAAAATAGTTCAGATGACTTTGATAATTTGCTTAGATATAATAGAGATGTTATATTTGATGGTAATGAAAAAGAAGAAGCGTTTGAAGATGGCGTAGAACGTGGTATAAAACAAAAAGCTATTGATGTTGCCAAAGCGATGCTTCAAGAAAATTGCGATGTAGATTTAATTTGTAGAGTTACTAAATTATCACTTAACCAAGTTGAAAAATTAAAAGAAGAATTGAAATAATTCTTATTTTTAGCAACAAGATAGCACTTGATTCGGTGCGATATTTATAGTATACTTTAATGGTGATGATTTATGGCTGAAATAATACGTGAAGTAAAAAATAGTTCAGATGACTTTGATAATCTACTTAGATATAATAGAGATGTTATATTTGATGGTAATGAAAAACAAGAAACATTTGAAGATGGCATAGAACGTGGTATAAAACAAAAAGCTATTGAGGTTGCCAAAGCGATGCTTAAGAAAAACTACAACGTCAATGATATCAGTGAAATCACCGAATTATCACTTGATGAAGTTGAAAAATTAAAAGAAGAATTAAAATAATTCTTCTTTTTAAGTTAAAATTTAAGCTTTTATAAAAATTTTATGTTAAAATATATTTACATGGAGTTGACCTGTATGAAGAAAAATACTACTCTAACATTACTTTTAATTTTAATAATAATGCTTCTTGTCATGCTTGGATTTAAAATATATGAAGATTATAATTCTGATGATGTAACCAAAAGTATTTATTCCTTCGAAGACTATCCTTTAAATATAGATGAATACACATTTATAAATAGTGTTATAAACAATAATAAAATGTACTTGCTATACAAAAATAATAATGACTATTTACTTAAAGAAATAGATACTACGAATAAAAAAGAAAATATTTATACTAAAAATATCAATATGTCATGCAACTTAAAAAATGATAATAGTAATCAGTATATGGTTTGTAAAGACAAAAGTAAAATAAGTGTATATAATATATACCTAGAGCTTTTAGAAGAAAGAGAGCTAATCACTGAAAATGACTATGCTGTGAAATCAAGCATATATGAAAATAATTTTAATGAATATCCTGAAGTAATTGACAGCATTTGTAATTTAAAATGTTTACTTATTAGAAAAGATAGTATTACAGAAAAAATAAATTTATACAAAGAAACTATTTTAAAAGAAGAAAACATTAAAAATTATGATATTTATGAAAAAGGAGTATTTACATATACTAATGATAAAATAAAAATATATAATACAAATAATGATTACAAAGAATTTAAAAGTCCTACTGAAAATTTAACAAGTAAAATAATACACCTAAGTAAAAATGAATACAATTTATATGTATTAGAAAACAAAGAAATAGATGTTTATAATCTATATGAAAAAAGTAAAACTACCAGAATAGATATATATAAGGTTAAAGAAAATGTCAAAAGTATTAAAGTTTACGAAAATAAACTATATGTGTTTACAGATAAAACAATATATGTTTATGATGTTTATGATACTGAAGAAAATATAAATAAAGACAATTTATTTGAAAATAATTATATAAGCAATAAAATTACAGAAATAAAAGAAAATTATGGTATAAATGTAAACCTAAAAGAAAGTGTTAATATCATGCATAAAGACTACAACATAACTGAAGTAAACAATTACAATGATATTATAGATGCCTTAAGTTACCTTGAAGATTATCTTCTTATATTTAACAAAGCATTTTTTCAAAGGTTTTATGAGTATGATATGAAAGGCTTAAATATATATTTTGCTTATGACATAACTGGTGGAGAACTTGAAAGTAGCCAAACGGATGTAGTGGGTTTATCATTTGTTAAAAATAATGAATATGTAATAATAATTAAACTTAATTCCAAAGATAATTTACTTAACATACTAGCACATGAAACTATGCACATTATAGATGCACACCTTAAACTTAAAGATTTTTTATATGATTGGAATAGTTTGAACCCAGAATATTTCACATATCAAAATGTTTATTATCCGAATGTTTTGTATAAAGATGTTTTAAAAACTGGTAAATTTAAAGATGAAATATATTTTGTGGATAACTATGCTAGAACGAATGAAATGGAAGATAGAGCACGGCTTTTTGAAAGCATTTGTGCATGTAAAAATTATGAAGAATATCCAAACTTAAATAACAAAATGAATTATCTAAAAAAAGTCTTAACTACTAATTTTCCTGAAATAAGTTATATAAAAGCTTTTGAATAAAATTTTTTTCACAAATTAACAAATTTTACTTGACTTTGATATAGACTATGTATATATTAGAGATGGAGGGATAAGTTATGGCATACAAAGTACAAAAATGGGGAAATTCTAATGGAATAAGAATACCCAAAGTTTATTTAGAGGCTTTAAATTTAAAATCAGGAGATGCAGTAAACATTACAAGAGAGGGGGAACAAATCATTGTTACTAAAGCTCTTAGAAAGCCAGAAACATTAAAATCAAGAATTAAAAAATACAAAGGTCCTGAAAAAGTGGAAGACTTTAAATGGGACGAAGCGAGGGGAAAAGAGTTATGGTAAAATATATTCCACAAGAAAGAGATATCGTATATATTAATTTAAACCCTATAAAAGGGCATGAACAAAAAGGAGAAAGACCAGCTTTAGTAATAAGTAGTAGATTATTTAATCAGTTTACAAATATGGCAATAGTTTGTCCAATTACAACAAATACTAAAGGATTTCCAACTCATTATGAGCTTGCTGGTCTAAAAAAAATAAAGGGGTCAGTTTTGTGTGAGCACATCAGAAGCATTGATTATGCTGAGCGCAACATTGAGTTTATAGAGCGATGTAGCGACGAAGAATTTAATAACATATTAGAATTAATAAAAAGTTTTTTTGAAAATTAAGAAGGAGAATTATTTATGAAAGTAAGAACACGTTATGCACCAAGTCCAACTGGATACATGCACATAGGAAATTTAAGAACAGCAATATTTGAATATTTATTAGCTAAAAAATATAATGGAGATTTTATATTAAGAATTGAAGATACAGACCAAGAACGTCAAGTTGAAGGAGCAATAGATTTTATTTACAATACTTTAGACATCTGTGGTTTTAAAATAGATGAAGGCCCAAATAATGAAAAAGGATACGGACCATACATTCAAAGTGAGAGAAAAGACATCTATAAAGAATATGCCTTAAAACTTGTAGAAATGGGCAAAGCTTATTATTGTTTTTGTTCTGAAGAAGAACTAGGAGCAATGAGAAAACATGCTGATGAAAGACATAAACCATTTTTATATGATGGTAGATGTTCAAGATTAAGTAAGGAAAAGATTGAAGAAAAACTAAAAAATGGAGTACCATATGTAATTAGACAAAAAATGCCTAAAACTGGACAAACTATAGTGGAAGATGTCGTATATGGCAAAATTAAAATTGATAATAGCATCTTAGATGACCAAATACTACTTAAAAGTGATGGTTTTCCAACATACAATTTTGCTAATGTAATTGATGATCATTTAATGGAAATAACCCATGTAATTCGTGGTAAAGAATATCTAGACCAAACAGCTAAATACAATTTACTTTATGAAGCATATGGCTGGGAAAAACCAACATATATCCATGTTGCTATGGTTCTAGGTGAAGATGGCAATAAATTATCTAAACGTAATGGAGATGCATCATTCATGGACCTTTACAATCAAGGATATTTACCAAGTGCTGTAGTAAACTATTTAGCATTACTTGGATGGAGCCCAGAAACTAATCAAGAAGTCTTTACCATGGAAGAACTTATTGCAAACTTTAATGAAAACAGAATAAGTAAATCATCAAGTCAGTATGATGTTAAAAAGTTAAAATGGTTTAACCATCATTATATAAATAATCTAAGTGACGAAGAATATTTAACTTGGATTAAAAAATATTTTACAAACAATACCGAAGGTAAAACTGAAGATTGGGTTAACAGATTATTACTTGTTTATAAAAACCACATTGATTATGGAGCAGAAATTAATGAAGTAACAGCATCATTCTTTACAAATGAATTTGTAGTAAATGAAGAAGCAGCAGAATTTATGAAAAGTGATGAAATAATACCTCATGTTGTTAAAGTTTTCAAAGAAGAAATTGAAAATACAACTGATTGGACAGTTGAAGCTCTATCAAACGTTATAAACAATGTTAAAGAAAAAGCTGGAGTAAAGGGAAAAATGCTATATATGCCAATAAGAATAGCAGCAAGTGGCATAATGCATGGACCAGAATTAGCAGATACTTTATACCTAATTGGAAAAGAAGAAATATTAAATAGGTTAACAAAATGAGAAAAAGAATAGGCTGGCTAGTTATACCAATAGTTTTTATTATCATCGGAATTTTTATATATCTTTTCTTTAATGAAGGTGAAAATATTTATACTCATAGAAATCAAGAATTTACAATGAAAGTTAAAGATTTAGCTGAAATTGATGATAAAATATACTTAAAATTTACAAAAGTAATTGATAATACTTGTAAAACTGAAGAATGCAGTGGTGAAGGAGAAACTTTGGCTAAGATTTTAGTCATAAATAATCCTCACTTTGAGTATATAGAATTAAGTAATAAAATAGATAAAGAAATAACTATAAAAAAGACAAATTACAAGATAAAATTAATAGATTTTAACACTGAAAATAATGAAATAACTTTAGAAGTATTAAGTAATGAATAACAAATAAGGAGAAAAAATGAAAATATATAATACACTTACAAGAAATATCGAAGAATTTGTACCATGGCAAGAAGGTAAAGTCGGATTATATACATGTGGACCAACAGTATATCATTATGCTCACATAGGTAACATGAGAAATTACATTGGTCATGATATTTTAGATAAAACTTTAAGATATCTTGGCTATGATGTTAAAAGAGTTATGAACATTACTGATGTTGGTCATTTAACAAGTGACTCAGACTCTGGTGATGACAAAATGGTAAGTAGTGCCAAAAAAGAGCATAAAACTGTAATGGATATCGCTAGATTTTATACTGATGCATTCTTTAAAGATTTTGAAGATTTAAACAATAGAGTTCCAGATGTCGTAGCACCAGCAACAGCAAATATAAATGAATATATTAAAATAATAGAAAATTTACTTGCTAAAGGCTATGCTTATAAAAGCGGAGGAAATATATATTTTGATACATCAAAATTAGATGATTACTACAAGCTTACGAATCATAAAGCTGATGAAATGGTTGTTGGTGTTCGTGAAGGTGTAGAAGAAGACGACTCAAAGAAAAACCAAAATGATTTTGTCCTTTGGTTTACTAAATCTAAATTTGATGAACAAGATTTAAAATGGGAAAGTCCATGGGGACTAGGATATCCAGGATGGCATATAGAATGTACTGGTATAAGCATCAAATACTTAGGGGAATATTTAGACATTCATGGTGGTGGAGTAGATAATATATTTCCTCATCACACGAACGAAATTGCCCAAAGTGAAAGTTATCTTGGACATAAATGGTGTAACTATTGGTTCCACAATGAACATTTAAATGATGAAACTGGTAAAATGAGTAAAAGTCATGGAGCAATTTTAACAGTTCAAGTATTAAAAGAAAAAGGTTATGACCCACTAAGTTTTAGATATATGTGTCTTTTAAGTCATTATCGTCGTCAATTAACATTTTCATATAGTACACTAGATGGTGCAGAAAATGCATATAAAAAATTACGTAGTAAAACATCAAGTCTAAAATTTGACAATAACATTAATGAAGAAGATTATAAAATGTGGAAAAGTAAATTTGTATCATGCCTAGAAGATGATTTAAACACAGCAAATGCTATAACAGTTTTACATGATTTACTAAAAAGTGATGTAAATGAAGGTACAAAATACAAATTAGTTGGTGAATTTGATAGTGTACTAAGTCTAGATTTATTAAAACAAGACATAAAGAAAATTGATAATGAAGAAGAAATTATTCAAAAAATAAATGAACGCAATGAAGCTAAAAAGAACAAAAATTATGAACTTGCTGATAGTATCAGAGCCGAATTACTTGCAAAAGGAATTGTTTTAAAAGATACTCGCGAAGGCACAACTTATGAGGCTATATAATGAAGAAAGTTAGTATTTTTCTTCTAAGCCTCTTTTTCTTTATCTATCCTGTATACGCCGAAGAATTTTCTATTACTGGGGAAAATGTAATTTTATACAACATGAATGATGATAAGGTATTATATAGTAAAAATGCAGATGAAATAGTTGAAATAGCAAGTTTAACAAAGATGATGACAGCTTTAGTAACAATCGAAAATACAAGTGATTTAACTAAAGAAATAACTATTACAGAAAAAGATTTCGAAGGCACAACAGGGTACTCAAAAGCAGGTTTTAAAGTCGGAGATAAAGTAACATATGAAGATTTACTTTATGGTATTTTACTTCCAAGTGGTGCGGATGCTGTTAATGCTGCAGTAAATAATACACTAGGTTATAAAAAGTTTATAGCTAAAATGAATGAAACAGCAAAAAAAATAGGATTAAATAATACTCAATTTTCAAATCCTATTGGAAAAGATGATAAAAATAATTATTCAACAGCAAGTGATATAGCTAAATTATTAAAATATGCTTTAAAAAATGATGTATTTAAAAAGGTATTTACAACTAAAAGTTACAAAACAACAAATGGTTTAAACTTAAAAAGTACAGTGAGTAACTATGATAATATTTTACAGACGAATAAAATAGATGGTGCGAAAAGTGGATTTACTAAAGAAGCTGGTCGCTGTCTTGCTTCAATAACAAATCTTCATGATGTAAATTATTTACTTGTAGTAATAAAATCAAGTACAGAATATCCATATAATGCAGTTAAAGACACAATAAATATTTATAACTACTATGATGAAAATTACAGTTATCAAAATATTTTAGATGATAGCACATTTATTAAAGAAATACCTATCAAATTAAGTAGTAACAAATCATATAAAATAACAGGCTCTGAAAATATATCATTATATTTAAAAAATGATACTAAAGTAAATTATGTATATGAAGGTGTAGATGAGATATCTTATAAAACCCAAAAAGGCGCAAAAATTGGAACAATAAAAATTTATGAAGGCAATAAATTACTTGATACAAGTATTGTTTACCTTGAAGAAAATATTAAATATTATCCAATTGAAGTATCTCTAATAATTTTAGCATCTTTAATTATAATATTAATATTTGTCCTTAAGAAAAAAAAGCATAGAAGAAGGAGAAGACGTAAATGACAAAGATAAATCACATAGGAATTATTGTAGATGGTAATGGCAGATGGGCAAAAGAAAAAGGAAAGAGCAGAAGCGAAGGACATAAAGCTGGAGCAGAAGCACTTGAAAAAATAATTTTGTACATAAATAAAGAAAGTATAGCAAATTATTTAAGTTTATATGTTTTTTCAACTGAAAATTTTAGTAGAAGTCCAGAAGAAGTAAATTATTTAATGGAACTTTTCATGAAATGGTTCAAAAAATGCAAAGAAAAATATAAAAATGCCAATATTAAAGTTTTATTTTCATCTCAAAAAGAATTTATAAAGTCAGAAATTGTAAAAGCCATAGATGAACTTGAAGAAGCCACAAAAGATAATACAGGCTTAGTTGTTAACTTTTGTTTAAGTTATGGGGGTAGACAAGAAATAGTGGATGCTACTAAAAAAATAGCAACAGCTGTTTTAGAAAATAAATTAAATATTAATGATATAAATGAAGAATTATTCAAAAAATACTTATATAATGATTTACCAGATGTTGACTTTTTAATTCGCACAAGTGGTGAAAATAGAGTTAGTAACTTCATGCTATGGCAAATATCCTATGCTGAAATGTACTTTCCTAAAGTATATTTTCCTGACTTTACTCCAAAATGTTTGGAAGAAGCAATCGAAGAATATGAAAAAAGAGATAGAAGATTTGGTAATATAAAATAAAAATTGGTGATACAAATTCACCAATTTTTTTAACCAAGTAATTTTAATGCTAAGTACATTCCAAATGTAATAGCTGAAGTAATTATTAAAATTAAACTTGTATATCCAGCCATTCCCATTTTATCTTTTCTATTAAGTTCATTTAAATAATCAACATTCTTATCAAATTCACTATAACCACCAAATTCAGGTTTTGTTCGTGTCAAAGTCATTGGTTTATCAAGGCCTTGATTTTGTGTTTGATTTTGGTTCATATTATCCATTTCACTATTATAAGCATTTGCAATCATTTGATAAGCATTATAAGTATTTGGACTAGAAAGTCTTTTAGCATCTTCAATAATCTTTTTAGCAGTCATAATATCAGTTACAAAATCTCTAATACTTTCATTTTGATAAAATTTATCAAAAACATGAGCATTTCTAGCATAAATATTTAATTCATCAATGTATTGACTAACATATTTTTTTATTGTTTCTTCTTCGTCTTCAGTTATAATCAACTGACTTAAATATTCTTCAATCTGAGCATTTTTATTTCCGTTTTGATAAAATCCATCTTTAAAATAAATAAAAATATCTTCAGGGTTCATATTGAAAAAAACAGGGTCAATTCTACTTAAACCATAACCATTTAATTTAACAAAATTTCCTTCATAAACTAAACAATCACTTTCTAAATTATAAGAAAATTCAGCCAAATTTGGATAATTTTTTTGATAATTCTTAAGTATCATCTCATTGTAGCTTACATTTGCTCCATTCATGTCACATCAGCACTCCTATTTTCTAATATTAAGTTTATCAGATATTAAGAAAAAATACAATATCTATTTTTAACTAATTTTGAAAATTGAGAACAAAAAATCAAAAATTTGGTAAAAAAAAGACCAAATTTTAACAAAAATGTTCCATATTTAGTAATTTTTTCCATTTTAATAATGTCTTTAATTGTGTTAAAGTTAGTTTGAAAGGAGGAAAAATGTATGAACCAAGTAATTTTAGTTGGAAGATTATCACAAGACCCTGAATATGAAATATCTGAAACTGGTAAAAAAAGAACAATAATAAATATTGCTGTAACCCGAGGATTTAAAAATTCTGATGGTAAATATGAAACTGATTTTATTAGATGTGTTCTTTGGAATGGCATGGCATCTGCTACAAAGGATTATTGTCACACTGGAGATACTATAGGTATAAAGGGTCGTGTTCAAAATCGAAGTTATGTAAACGAGCAAAATGAAACAAAATATATCACAGAAATAATTGCAGAAAGAATATCTTTTATAGCATCATCAAATAAAAATCGTGCTTTACGAGAAATATCAGATGAAGATGATGCGATCGTTGAATGTTTCTAACATCTTCTTTTTTCTCTAGCATATACTTAACTAAGGTGATTTTATAGTGAAACATTTTCGAAATATTGGCATTCTTGCTATCGCTGCTTTTAGTTTTTTTTACACAGAAAAAATAGCTAATTTAACGTTAGAAAACAGTGAAATTTACCAAAAAATTAAAAGTGAAGAACAAAAATTTAATGAAGCTTTTGTAAATGCTGAAATTAATGATAACTACATAACTCCGGGATTAAATGGCAAAGTAGTTAATATTAAAAATAGTTTCTATAACATGAAAGATTTAAACGCCTTCAATTCCTATTATTTAATTTTTGATACATCTTACCCCGAAGTGACACTTGAAAATAATAAAGATAAAATAGTAAACAAAGGAAATCGTTACAAGAAAAGTGTTTCATTCATATTAGAATATAATAAAAATATAATAAATTACTTCAAAGAAAATAATTTAGAAGCCAGTATCCTCGTAGATGTTGATAATTTTAATAAAAATGAAAAATTAGAGCAAATTAATAATGAGGTAAATAAATATAAAGACTTAGAAGCTCTGATTAATAAATATACAAATAATACTCACATTTGTTATGTATCAAACAAAAATGAAAAAATATGTCGTAAAAATCAAAAATATCTGGTTAAAACTAATAAAATACTAAACAATAACACTTTCTTATCACTTAAAAACTCTATCGAACCAGGAGACATATATTATGTAGAAAAAAATGCAGATGTTAAAAATATTAAGATATTAATTAATAGTATTATTTATAAAGATTTAGACATTATTTCCTTAAGTAAGATGCTAAGTGAAGAAAGAGATTGATTTAATTTAAGTTTTTTGGTATAATTTACTTACCGAAGAACTTATTTTTTTTAAATGAAGGTGATAATATATGAGTAAAATAAAGATTTTTGGTTTGGGAGGACTTTCTGAAAGTGGAAAGAATTCCTATGTAGTTGAAGTAGATGATGAGATATATGTTTTTGATGCTGGAATAAAATTTGCTAGTGGAAATTTACTAGGAATTGATTACATTATGCCTGATTTTAGTTATCTAGTTAAAAATAAAAAAAGAATTAAGGGTTTATTTATAACTCATGGACATCCAGAAAATATGGGAGCTGTTCGTGACCTTTTAAAAGATATTCCATCATTAAAGGTATATGCCACAAAATATACTAAATTTGAACTTATGGAAGATGGCGTAAATGAAAATAATATTGAATTAATTAAGCCACACAAGAAAATTAATTTTGGTAATGTTTCTATATTTCCAATTTCTGTTTCACATTCTGTACCAGATGCAGTAATGTATGTTGTAAATACTAAAGATGGAGCAATATGTTATACTGGAGATTTCATTATTGACCCAAGTATGCAAGGTCCTTATGATATGGATATAGGTAAAATTGCATATATTGGTAAACAAGGCGTACTTTGTTTATTATGTGAGTCTTCTTTTGCAGAAAAAAATGGTCATACATCGCCGAAACACAGACTTGTAAACTTTTTCGGAGATGTTATAAAACACCATGACAATAGAATTATTTTTTCTGTATTGCCAACGCATTTATATACAATATCTGAAATATTTGAAGCCGCAGGAAATTCGCATCGTAAGATAGTTTTAATGGGAAAAAGACTTCAAAACGTTTTAAACTTTGCAAGTAAAGAAGGCTACATGCATTATAATGAAGAATTACTAGGTGATTTATCAAATATTAATGATGATAATGCTATTCTTTTAGTAATGGATGATAGAACAACGCCATATGCCAACATGAATAAAATTCTAAATGGTTATGATAAATTTATTACATTAAAACCAACAGACACAATAGTTTTCGCAGAACCACGTTATGACAGTACTGAAAAGGTTTTAGTAAAGCTTCAAAATGAACTTTCTAAATTTGGATGCGATATTGAAACTATTGATAAAGAAAAAGAAATACTACATCATGCATCACGTGAAGATTTAATGCTAATGATTAAGTTAATAAACCCAAAATTCTACATGCCAGTAAAAGGTGAATATCGTTACATGGTAAATAATGCTAATCTAGCAAGTAACTTAGGAATTCCAGATAGTAACATTTTACTTAAACAAAATGGAGATGTTGTGACATTTGAAAATGGTAAACTTATAGATAATTTTGCTAGAATTAAAGTAGATGATGTTTTAATAGATGGAACAAGTAATGATGATATCGGTGATTTAGTTATCAAAGATAGAGAAATGCTTTCTGAAAATGGTATAGTACTAATTAGTGCCACAGTTGATAAGAAAGATAAAGTTTTACTGGTGGGTCCAGAAGTTACAACCCGTGGATTTATTTATGTTAAAGACTCTGCAGACATGATTAAAGAAATAAAAGTTATATGTGAAGCTATTATTAATAGAAATATAACTCCAAAATACATTGATTTTAATCAAATAAAAGTTGAAATAAGAGAAGAACTAAGTAGATACTTATATGAACAAACAGAATGTAAACCAATGATAATTGCGGTTGTTCAAGAGGTATAATTTATAATAAATCACTCATACTATAAATGGGTGATTTTTAAATGAATGATGTAGAAGCATTAAATGAACTATATAAAGTAGTTACAATGGGAATAATAGGAATTGATGAAGTAAAAGGACATATCGAGGATAAAGCCTTAGCAAAAACCATGAGTGATGCCAAGAAAAAATACATGGTAAATAAAATGGATATTACAAATATTTTAAAAGAACTTGGGGAAGAACCCACAGAAATAAACATAATTATCAAAATGTTTAATGAAATTTATACAGGAATTGAATTAATAAAATGTGATGATGCAAAAATAGCTAAAATGCTAATCGAAGGAACTAACAAAGGCATTATCAAAGTTGAAGAAATACTTAATTCTGAAATGGATAAAAAAGTAACTGAACTTGCCGAAGAACTTTTAGAACTACTAGAATTTCAAATTAAATCTTGGAAGCCATATCTTTAAAAGCTTGTTTGTTAAGATAACTTGACAATAATTTAAAAATGGTATATTATATCTAGGCATTTGAAAGGAAAATAAAAATGAATGTTCTAGAGAAAAATAATCAAAGAAAAAGAGAGTTAGATGAATTAATTAACAAATTAGAAATAGAAATTACAAAGTTAAATGGTTCTTTGCTCGAAGAAGACTCAAAGTTAGATTTAGAAAAACAAAGACTTGAAAATTTAAAGGCATTATTAAGTCAAAAGATTAATTATAAAAATAAAGGTATACAAGATTTTATTATAATTAATATAATTTTAGGTTTAGCTATATTACTTAATTTTATTTTTCCAATTAAAATCATCCTTTTAATAATAATAGCATTTTATTTAATTAAAACTCCGAAGTTTATAAAATTACTAAATTTATTAAATAACGACGAATTAGGTAAACTAGAAATAAGTAAAAATGAAGTTAGGTCTAGAATTAGAGATTATACCCAAAGAAAAAATGAATTAGAAAAGAAATTAAACAACATAAATTTTAGACTAGATGAACTTGAAGTTGAAAAAAATATTTTAGACGAAAGTTTTAATTTTAGAATAGAAGAAGAAAGAAGCAAAGAAATAAAAAGAATAAGATTAAGAGAAAAAGTGGTTTAGTACACATAATAAAAATTTATAAAATAAGTAAAAAAATAAAAAAAAAGATAGATTAATCTACCTTTTTTTTGTATAATAGAAGAAGAGGTGAAAGAAATGAAAATTTTAGCAGTAAATGCAGGTAGTTCATCATTAAAATTTACATTAATTGAATTACCAGAAAAAAATGTCGTAGCAAGTGGATTGTTTGAAAAAATAGGTATAAGTGGTTCTTGTTATACAATTAAATACAATGGAGAAAAAATAAAAAAAGAAGTAAATTTAGTAGACCATTCAGTTGCTGTAAGAATATTAATGGAAGAACTTATTAACATGGGAATAATAAGTTCATTAGATGAAATTGAAGGAGTAGGACATCGTATGGTTCATGGTGGACAAGAATTCACAGAATCAGTTGTATTAACAGAAGATGTTCTAGATAGAGTTGCTAAATATAATGAATTAGCACCACTTCATAATCCAGCTAATATCATGGGAGTAAAAGCTTTCATGAAGGCTTTGCCAAATACAATTCAAGTTGGTGTATTTGATACAGCATTCCATACAACGATGAAAGAAGCTGAATATTTATACCCAGTTCCATATGAATGGTATGAAAAATACGGCGTTAGAAAATATGGCTTCCATGGTACAAGTCATAGATTCATTAACAAAACAATTAGTGAATATTTTGGTAGAAATGATTTAAAAGTTATTTCTTGTCACATTGGTAATGGTGGTTCTATAACAGCTATTGACTCAGGAAAAGTAGTTGATACATCTATGGGATTTACACCACTTGCTGGTATTATGATGGGAACTCGTAGTGGTGATATTGATGCATCAATGCTATCTTACTTAGCAGGAAAAACTGGAAAATCACTTGAAGAACTTACAAATGACTTAAATAAAAAGAGTGGACTTTTAGGTGTAAGTGGAGTAAGTAGTGACTCAAGAGATGTTGAAATGGCTGCTGACGAAGGAAATGAAAGAGCAATATTAGCCCAAGAAATGTATGCTAAAAAGATAGCTAATTATATAGCAATGTATAACAATTTACTTGGTGGAGCAGATGTAATAACATTAACTGCAGGTGTTGGTGAAAACAGTAAAACAATGCGTAAATCAATCATTGAAAAAATTGCATCTTTAGGTGTTAAAATTGATGATGAAAGAAATGATTTCCGTGGAGAATTTCGTCTTATTTCAACAGATGACTCAAAAATTCCAGTATATGTTGTTCCAACAGATGAAGAATTAATGATTGCCATGGATACAATGGAACTTAAAAATAAAAATAACTAATTAGAAAGAGTGATAAAATGAAGGAAATGTACAAAAAAATAATTAAGATAATCAAAAAATATGACAAAATAGTTTTAGCACGTCATATTAGTCCCGATCCAGATGCTATAGCTAGTCAAATAGCTTTAAGGGACTCAATTAAATTAACATTTCCGAATAAAGAAGTATATGCAGTAGGTACAGGAGTTCATAAATTTAAATATTTAGGAGCTTTAGATAAACCTGATTTAAGTACCTTAAATAATTCTTTATTAATTGTACTTGATGTTCCAAACTTTTACAGAGTAGATGGTATAAATGGATTAGAATACGATGCTATTTTAAAAATTGACCATCACCCAGCTGAAGACATCATCGGGGACGTTGACTGGACAGACTCTACAAAATCTAGTACATGCGAAATGATTGCAGAACTTCTTCTTTATAGTCCACTTGTCATGGATACCAAAATTGCTGAAGATTTATACATTGGTATGGTCTTTGATAGTGATAGATTTTTATTACCAAACACAAGCACTGAAACTTTAAAAACAGCATACGAACTAGTTAAAACAAGTAATATAAACTTTGTTAATCTATATGACAATTTATATGAAAGAAGTATAAATGAAGAAAAATTTCGTGCTTATTTAATAAATAATATAGAAATAACTGAAAATAGATTTGGTTTTATCTTTGTACCAAGTGAAGATTTAAAAAAATATGGAGTAGAAACTACAAGTGTATCAAACCAAGTAAACGACTTTTATTTTATTAAAGAACTCATGTGTTGGATGTTCGTAGTATATGATGAAAGAAATGATATATACAAAGCCAATATCAGAAGTCGTGGGCCAGTTATCAACGAAGTAGCAGCAAAATATAATGGGGGAGGACATAAATTTGCATCTGGATGTCGAACTAGCGATTATAAAGTAATCGAAGCTCTAGCCAAAGACTTAGATGCAGCATGTAAAGCATATAATGATGAAGAAAATATCTAATATCAAAAAGAAAAATAACAAATATATAATAACTCTAGGTGATAAAACTCAGCTAGAGTTTTATAGTGATACACTAATTAAATATAATTTATTAAAACCTAGAGAACTGTCTGATATAGAATTTAAAGAAATAATTAATTATAATAATTATTATGAAGCTTTTAATAAGTCATTAAAACTTATTGGTAATAAACAAAGGACAAAAAAGGAACTTAAAGATAAATTAAAAGATTATCCTAAAGAAGTCATAGATAAGGTAATCAAAAAATTAGAAGAACTAGGTTATTTAAATGAAAAAAATTACATAGACAGTTATATAAATGACCAAATAAATCTAGGAACAAAAGGTCCAAATTATATAAAAAGAGAATTAGGAAAATTAAATTTAAATACACTATATATAAATGAAGCACTTGCTAGTATAGATGAGTCTATTTGGAAAGAAAAAATAGAAAAACTTGTTAATAAAAAAATAAAAACAAATAAAAATTTAAGCAAAAATAATCTTTTAATGAAATTAAAGAATGATTTAATAAATCTAGGATATGAAAAAGATTTAATAAATAATGTATTAAACAACATAGATATTGAAGAAAGTAATGAAATTTTAGAAAAAGAATATCAAAAGGAATACAAAAAATTAAGTAAAAAATATAATGGTAAAGAATTAGAAACAAAACTAAAATATAATCTTTACAAAAAAGGCTTTAATTTAAGTAATATTGAAAAAATAATAAATAACTACTAGATTATATTAAAAAAACTTGTTATAATACATACATAAGATAGGGTGAGAAGAAGTGAAAAATAAAATATTATTTTCAATTTTATTACTTTTTATATGTATTGTAAATGTTGAAGCTAAAAGTGTTAGCTGTGAGTATGATTTAATTATTGTCAATGTAGATGTTAACAAAAATGTAAATATTGTAAAAAAAGATAATAATTCGAGTTTTAGTAAAGATGTTGTTATAAATTATAATTTCACTTATGATAATTTTGTGAAAAATGAAAATGGCAATGAAATATACTGGTGCCCAGTTAAAATATATAAAAGAATAGATAAAGCAGGCGAAGAATTTACATATGGTTTTAATTTTGGAATTTCAGAATCAAAAACAGTTCAAGAAGTCAGTTTAATAGGTTCAAATGTGAATAATACTGATAATAGTGCATCTGGTCCAACTGAAAGTCAAAAAATATTGTTAAGAACATGTGAATATTCTTCTTATAAAGTTAAGTATTATGATAATGGTACTGCGGAAGTTAGCTTTAAAAATAGTACTCAAACCATTGATTTGAATGGAAAAGATCTTAGTAAATCATGCCCAGACAAATTATATATTAGCGGTTTAAATGGAAATTTTAACGCTTCATTTGATAAAAAAGAAGGTTATTTAGAAACTGGGTTGACTATAAATAATGGAAATTCTATTAAAAATTCTACTGAACTAGAAATAAAAGGTGTTGATGTGTGTCTTCCAGGAAGTACAACATTACTAGTTTTTCAAATAATAGGTTACATTATTATAATAATAAAAATTTTAGTGCCAATTATTTTAATTATTCTAGGTAGCGTT
>CADBRL010000097.1 GCA_902797105.1 uncultured Erysipelotrichaceae bacterium | reverse complement strand
TAAAACAAAAGTGCATGTTTATGAACAGCTAAAAGAACTAACAAATTTAAAAAGAGAAAAAGAATGGTTAAGAGAAATAGATTCATGTGCTTTGCAAGCATGTGTATATAATTTGGATGATGCATTTCAAGGATTTTTTCATGGTAAGGGTTATCCAAAATTTAGGGCAAAAGATGTACATGAAAGTTTTAGAACTAATAATACATTAAGTACTTATAATAATAAAAAGTATGAAACTATCAGAGTAGATTTTAATAAAAGAATAATAACTTTGCCAAAATTAAAAGAAGTAAAGTTTCGTGGATATAGAACAACTAAAGAAATGGTAGGTAAAATAAAATCAGCAACAATTAGTAAAGATGCTAACAAATACTTTGTAAGCATCTTAGTTGAAGTGCCATTTATTAAATATTCAATAAATCCAACATCAATCGTGGGATTAGATTTAGGAATTAAAGATTTTATAGTAACATCAAATGGAGAAAAACTAAAAAATGAAGTAAAAGTTAATGAAAAAAGATTAAAAGGATTACAAAAAGGGTTATCAAGAAGTAAACCAGGAAGTAAGAATAGATATAAAGTAAAATTAAAAATACAAAGATTATATTTAAAAATTAGAAATGCCAGAAAACATATGATATATAAACTTGCAAATAATATCTTGAAGGAAAATGACATTGTAGCTGTTGAAAGCTTAGATGTTAAAAGCATGTATCAAGTCCATAAAATAGCTAAACACTTAAAAAACATACCAATCAGTGAATTTATACGAGTCTTAAAATATAAATCAAATTGGCTAGGTAAAAAAGTAATTGAAATAAATAAATATTATCCAAGTAGTCAATGTTGCAATAGATGTGATTATAAAAATGAAGAAGTAAAAGATTTAAGTGTAAGAAAGTGGACATGTCCTAGATGTGGATTAATACATGATAGAGATATAAATGCAAGTATAAATATAATGTTTGAAGGATTGAAAATATATATGAAAGAGTGTATAATATAAATAAGAACGAAATGAATATAAGTAGGGTGGTGACCATCCGAAGTTGGTCTGTGGAGAAACCTAAGGTTTCTGTGAAACAGAAAAAGTGTTACCGTGAGGTAACACAGCTACTTGAATTTCGTTAGAAATTTAAGTTATGTTCAATATATTTTATTGTATAATATAGTAGAAAGGAAGTTTATATGGATTGGATTTTTTGGCTTGTACTTGTCATTATCTTAAGTGTAATTGAAATTGCTACAGTTAGTTTAGTATCTATTTGGTTTGTTGCAAGTGGTATAGTTGTTATGATACTTTCATTCTTTATTGGTGATGTTGCTATAGAATCAACTATATTTGCCATACTTGGTATAATACTACTTTTAGTAACTAGACCTATTGTAGCTAGATTAAGAAGTAAAGATAATGCCAAAACTAACTTAGATCGTATTATTGGAGAAGATGCCATTGTAACTGAGGACATTACTAAAAATACTGTTGGTGAAGTTAAAATTGATGGCAAAAGATGGAGTGCTATATCAAAGGATAAGTGCTTAAAAGGTGATACAGTAAGAGTTTTAAAAATTGATGGCGTTAAGCTAATTGTTGAGAAGGAGGAGGATTAATTTATGCCACAAATACTAATTGCAATACTTGTTATTATTGTGATAATTATAATACCTAATATTAAGATTGTACCTCAATCAAAATGTTATGTAATTGAAAGACTAGGTTCATATCATACAACTTGGGAACATGGACCTCATTTTAAAATACCATTTATAGATGCTATATCTAATAAAGTAACATTAAAAGAAATAGTTAAGGACTTTGCACCTCAACCAGTTATTACTAAAGATAATGTTACTATGCAAATTGATACAGTTGTTTATTTTCAAATAACTGATGCTAAACTTTATACTTATGGAGTTGATTATCCAGTAAGTGCTATTGAGTCATTAACAGCAACTACACTAAGAAACATTATTGGAGAACTTGAACTTGACCAAACACTTACAAGTAGAGATATTATTAATACTAAAATGAGAGCAATCTTAGATGAAGCAACAGATCCATGGGGTATTAAAGTCAATAGAGTAGAAGTAAAAAATATTTTACCACCTAGAGATATTCAAGATGCTATGGAAAAGCAAATGCGTGCTGAACGGGAAAGAAGAGAAAAAATACTTCAAGCTGAAGGAGAAAAGAAATCAAGTATTCTAATAGCTGAAGGCGAAAAAGAAAGTGCTATTTTGAGAGCAGAAGCTCAAATGATGAGTCAAATAAAAATTGCTGAAGGTAAGGCTGAAGCTATGTTAAAAATAAAGGAAGCTGAAGCTAAATCAATTAAATTATTAAAAGATGCTGGAGCAGATGAATCAGTACTAAGACTTAAATCATTCGAAGCCTTAGAAACTATGGCAAATGGTAAAGCAACTAAAATAATAGTTCCGTCAGAACTACAAGGAATTGCAACATTTGGTACAACACTTAAAGAAGTTATTAAAGATGAAAAAAAGGATAAATCTAAATAAGG
>CADBRL010000096.1 GCA_902797105.1 uncultured Erysipelotrichaceae bacterium | reverse complement strand
ATTTATAGTATTTTCATTTTTTTCAAATAATGTAGCATTTATCTCTTTATATTTAGATATATCATAATTTTTACAATAAGTTATATTTTCTATAACATAACTACTTTTATCTTTATTATATAAAACATTTCCATATATAGAGTATTCATTACAATAAGATTTATTATTTACTATATTACCTTTATTATTTTTAATAAAAAGACATATTAATAAAACAATTATAAATATTATAATTAACAATATAAATGATATTTTCTTCACCTTTATTTTTTTCATTTTATCACTATCCTTGGATATAAATTAATTATATCACATCAAAAGAAAAACTACCACTAGAGTAGTTGTTTTTTCATAAATATATACTTATTCTGTAAAATCATTTATTTCTTCTTCAAAACAATCTTTATAATTATATTCTACATATTTTTTATTTCTATTTATAAATGTATCCCTAATTGGTATTAAAGTATAATCTTTAAGAACTACATACTTATATGTAAATGTTAATACTTCATCATAATATTTAGATAGCATACTCATTTTTAGTGTTCCTGTTGTTTTTTCTCCATCCTTATAATAATCAACAACTTCATAGAATGCCTTATCTGTTCTTATAATTCTATCATTATAAACATTAAGTATTTTTTCTCCTTCGTAATTACCATCAACTTTAGTTTTAGTAAAACTATAATCTTTTTTATTAATAAAATCATACCAGGGAACACTTAGAACATAAATAACATTATCTTTTATCATATGCATATTAAATATCAAATCATAATCAAGTTTTTCACCATATGTTAATTTAGTATATGAATCATAAAACATCTTTAACTCATATGTAGCATTTTCAAACATATCATATCCATTTTTAATTTTATTATCTACATTATAATCATGAATTCTATAATAAGCATCATTATTTGTTATAAAATGAATATCTGCCCCATAAGGAGTACCAATATTAATTATTTTTAAATCATTAGAAATATCTAATACTTTTTTATAACTTAGTTCTCCAGTTTCTAACTTGTGTGGATCAAATATATAAGCTTTATTATTACTTATAAATGTATATTCATTAAAGAAAGTATTTTCATTTAATATTTCTCCCCCAGCAAACTTTTTATAATCTTCTTTTTTCTTTCCGCTATTACTTGCAGCTTCTTCTACTAAAGAGCTTCCTTTATTTCCATCTTCATTACTATTTTTATTATCCTTTTTATTAATTAGGCTTATACTTACTACTAAAAGAATGATTAAAATAACACACCCACCTATAAACCATATTTTTTTATTTTTCATCATTCACCTATTTTTTCAATATAACCACTTGTTTTTTTAGTATACATATCATCACTTATAGATTTATATCTTTCACCACTATAATCATCAGTAAAACCATTATATGCTTTATATATTTCATTAGTTTCGGTATCATATACTCTTTCATAGCCAAGTGTTGCATCACTTTGTTTTTGACTCATAATATCATATGTTGTACTTCTTTTTTCCCAAGCACTCATATAAGAATCAAAAGCTGCTTGAACACTTGCACTAAGTTTTAAAGCATTAGCTGTTTCAGTATTATTATTTTCAATAGTTTTATTTACATAAGAACTCTTAAACTCTATAGAATTAATAGATTTAGTTAACACATCTTCATAATCTATAAAATTATCTTTTTCACAAGTAATAGCATAAATATCATAAATCATATAATAAGTTGTATCCATTCCCAAATTATAACCATTACCAAAGTTTACAACGCTTGCCATAAACATACCTTCACCATCATTATTCTTTTCATCTTTAAATGTTGCCCTTAAAACTTTACTATCCATGGCATAACTTTTCATTGATGCGCTAGAATCAAATTCTTCAACTACATCAAAATTATTTAAAACAGGAAATTTAACAGTATTATATGTTGAATCTATTCCTTTCAAAAAGTCAGTTACATCATTAAACTTACTATAAAATTCTTTAACTGTAGGATTATTTAATACAACAGCAGTTGTATAAATCTTATATGTGCTCGAATTTCCACTTAAAGCCGCATAATTTTGCCAAGACTTTTTAGCACTATCACTTTTAAGAAGTGGTTGTATTTTTAACATCAAATAAATTTTATTAATGGGATTTTCCTTATCATAAACACTTATTGTATAAAACATTCCATCTCCGCCAAAGGTAACTTCCCATCCCTTTGGTTTTTTCATTGAAAGTGCATCATTTTCGTAATCTTCAAATTCTATTTTACTTACTTTACTTGCAACAATCTTTACATTACCTTTATTTGTTTTAACTAAATTACCACTACCTGTACTTGTTAATTTAATTGCTGCAAAAACAAGTCCAAACAAAACAATAATTGAACATACGATTATAATAATCTTCTTATTTTTCATATACATACCTCTTTTCTACTAATATTATAATTTAATTAATTCAATATAACAATTAAGTTGTCATGTAATACATTGTTTTTAGTGACAACTTACATTAGTTATAGTATAATACTTCTAGGTGAATTGTATTATGAAATTTAATGAATTATTAAACAAATATCTAGAAGAATTTAATTGTAGTTCCAAAACTTTATCAGAACTTGCAAATATTTCTCCAGCAGTAATAAGTAGATACAGAAGTGGAAAGCGTACTCCAGCTATAGACAGCAAACAACTAAAAAGCATAATCAATGCTATTAAACAAATTAGTGAAAATAAGTATAAAGAAGAAGACATTGAAAAAGAATTTAAAAATGTTTTTCAAAAAGCAGAATTTAATTATGAGAGTTTTAGCAAAAACTTAAATGAACTTATAAATACTTTAAAAATAAATATTAAAGATATGTCAAAATACACACTATGTGATGCATCTAGTATTTCTAGAATGCGTTATGGAAAAATAAAGCCAAGTGAACCGGTAGAATTTGCAAATAAAATAGCAAGTTATGTTACAAATAAGTGCACTAATGAAATAGATAGAAAAAAGATAGAAAAACTAACTAATAATGATGAAGAAAATTTATATAAAAAAGTATTTAAATATTTAATAAATAAAGAAGAAAATAAAAATAATGACATGATAAAAACTTTTTTAAATAACTTAGATAAATTTAATTTAAATGACTATATCAAAGCCATAAAATTTGATGAATTAAAAGTACCATCAGTACCTTTTTATATAACCAAAACAAAGAATTACTTTGGACTTGAAGAAATGAAAAAAGCTGAACTAGACTTTCTAAAAGGTACAGTTCTAAGTAAAAATAATGAAGATGTATTTATGTGTAGTGATATGCCAATAGAAGATTTAGCTAAAGATATAGATTTCAGTAAAAAATGGATGTTTGGTATAGCATGTCTTTTAAAAAAAGGAATACATTTAAACATTATTCATAATTTAGATAGACCATTTAATGAAATGATGCTTGGATTAGAAAGTTGGATACCTCTTTATATGACTGGTCAAATAAATCCATTTTATTTTAAAGATATAAATACAAATATTTATCATAATTTAACATATGTATCAGGTACTTTAGCTTTAGCTGGTGAATGTATAGAAAACTATCATAAAGATGGGAAATATTTTTTAACTAGTAATAAAAAAGAAGTAGATTATTATAAAACTAAAGCAAATAATTTACTAAAAAAAGCAAATAACTTAATGAATATATATAAAGAAGAAAATAGTAAATCTTATAATTTATTCTTAGATGATTGCTTAAATAAAGATGGAAATATAAAAAGAATATTATCAAGTCTTCCACTATTTACAATGAGTGATGATTTACTAAATGAAATATTAAAAAATAACAAAGTATCAAAAAAAGATATTAATAAAATATTAAATTATAAAAATGAAGAGTTTAATAAATATAATACTTTATTAAAAAATAATACTATTAATGATATAATTTATATTTTATCTAAAGAAGAATTTACTAAAAATATTTCTTCCTTATCATTATCAAATACTTTTTATGATAAAAAAATAAAGTACTCTTATGAAACATATCTAAAACATTTAAAAGAAACTAAAAAGTTTGCAAGTAAAAATAATAATTATATATTAAACATTTCTAATTACTTAACATTTAATAATATATCAATTACTATTTTTGATAAAAAAGAGGTAATTATCTCTAAGGAAGAAAATCCTACAATTCATTTTGTAATTAAATATCCAAAACTTGTAAATGCTATAAATAATTTTAATCCACTAGTAAAAGAATAAAGGCTTCAAAAAAAGTCTTTTTCTTATAAAAAAAAGCTCATACAGAGCCTTTATTTTCTATCGGGATGATTTGTATTCCGCACCATCCGTAAGCGGTTACATTTAAGCACTCTTTCAAGCACATCTAAGTTATACAACAAAATTTACATAAAGTCAATATTTCTTTGTTTTATTATGTTGCTTTAATTATTTAAATAATTTTCATCCACATTATCTACAATTTCATCAACTTCTTCATCATCAATTATTTCATCATAATCGTCATAATCGTCTTCTACACTAATTTTAACTTTAGCATCACCAACTATTTCAACACCCATTTCTTTTTCAATATCAAGTAAAACATTTCCATCTTCAATTTTAACATTTGATACGGTTGGCTGTTTTAAACATCTAACAATAATTTCACTAGCACCATCCATATTAGCATCATTTCTAAGTGGAACATTCATTGTATCAGTATAACTAAATCTTTTTGTTGTAACTGCGGTTTTTTTATCAGTATCATATGAATACCAAACGTTTACATCAAAATTACCATTAATGTTAACTAAACCATTTGCTCCTTTGATGCCGCTAAATGAATGATTTATAACCCAACAGCCTAGAACAGTGTTAGGTATTTCTTCTGGTGTTAAAGTAAATGAATTACTATTAGTTTTCTTTGCTTTGCCAATAACAGCTTTGGTAACTATTTCTTTAAAACTAGACAAATTAATCACGCTCCTAATTAAGTATATGCAATCACTTTACAAAAGTACACAAGATTTGATATACTTATACTGGTGATATTATGAATGATAATTGTTTATTTTGCAAAATTGCAAGAAAAGAAGTGGATGCAAAAATACTTTACGAAGATGAAGATATTATGGTAATACTAGATGCATTTCCTGATACTGACGGACATACTTTGATTATTCCCAAGAAGCATTATGAAGATATTTATGAAGTTCCAAATGATATTTTAATAAAAATGTTTGATGCTGCTAGAAAAGAAACAAAAAATTTAATGTTTAAATTAGATAAAAGTGCATTAACTATGTTATTTAATTATGGTGATGCTCAAGTTATTAAACATATCCATTTGCATTTACTTCCTGATTTTATGCACAAAACGCATAATCTAGACAAAGAACAAGTATATAATTTATTAAAGGATTAAATATGGCAAGACGTAAAAAAAGATTTAAAAAAAGTATTGTAAAATTTTTCTTAAGTATTGTCCTAGTTGCTTTAGTTGGTTATCTAAGCTATACTGGATATAGTCATTTCTTTGGAAATAATAATAGTTCTAATGATGGAAACGTTATAAAAAACAACAATAATAACAAAAAACCAGAAGCTAAAGATGAAGTTTATAAACTAAAATTACTAGCAACTGGTGATGGGCTTATTCATAGTGTAATTTACAGAAGTTACTATAAAAATGGTGTTTATGATTTTACTGATGCAGTTAAATATGTTAAAGATATTGTTAAAGATTATGACATAGCTTATTATAACCAAGAAACTCCGACAGGTGATGATTCTATTGCTTATTCGGGTTATCCAATGTTTTATACACCAAGTGCATATGTTGATGCTATGCAAGATGTAGGTTTTAATACTGTATCACTTGCATCTAATCACTCACTAGATAAAGGTGAAAAAGGCGTGCTTAATACAATAAAATATTTTAAAACAACAAATATGCTTTATAATGGTATGAATGATTCTGAAGAAATGAGAAATAACTTTACAATCAAAGAAAAAAACAATATAACTTATACAATGTTATCTTACACAACTAAAACTAATGGTTTAAGTACTCCGAAAGGAAAAAGTTATCTACTTAATACTTATGATAAAGAACAAGTTAAGAAAGATATTGAAGCTGTTAGAGATAAAGTTGATGTTTTAATTGTTGCTATGCACTGGGGTATTGAATACATAAATATGCCGAATGATGAAGAAAAAGAAATAGCAGAATACTTATCTAGTCTTGGAGTTGATATTATAATTGGTAACCATCCACATATACTTCAACCAATAACTAAAATTGGTAATACAATAGTAATGTATTCTTTAGGTAATTTTATATCAAATCAATATGGTGGAACAAATGGTGATTGGAATAAACTTATTGGATTTATGGCAACACTAGATATAACTAAAACTGTTACAAAAGATAAGAAAGTAAAAATGACTTTTGATAATCTTGGCGGTGAATTAATATTTACTAAATATAATGGTAACCCTGTAACTACTGCAGTCCATGATGGGCATACAGTTATACCATTTAGCATGATGAAGGATGATAGATACCTAAAAGATTACGAAAGACTTTATAAAAAATATACTGGTGTACTTACTGCCATGGGAGAAAATTTAAACATTGCTCCGGTCGGATCTAGAGCAAACTAAAAAATTTGTTATGTATATCATAACATTTTTTTATGCCAAAGAATATTCTCTTACCTTTATCCTTTCATCACTACAATATTCCATAATAAATTTATTATCTTTTCTACAAAGAATAATACTTATTGTTTTGTCTTGAGCTGACTTTTTTAAGTTCTTATCTATATAATTCATATAGACTTCTATTTGACCTATATGTTCTTTTTTTAATTTAGTAACTTTTAATTCTACCACTACAAAACAGTTAAATTCATAATTATACAAAAGTAAATCAATATAATTATAGTTGCAACCAATTTTAATTGGGTATTCATTTGATATAAAACAAAATGAATTACCTAGTTCTTTTAAAAATGCTGGTATGTCTTCAATAATCATTTTTTGTAACACTTTTTCTGATATTACTTCATAATTAGCATTACTTTTATTATAATTGGATTTTTGATAGTATCTTGAACTTCTAATTTTTCGTCTTTAATTAGCTTTAGTTTTGTTTGTTCATCTAATCTTTCATATTCTTTATTTTTAATACGTTTGCGAAGCT
>CADBRL010000095.1 GCA_902797105.1 uncultured Erysipelotrichaceae bacterium | reverse complement strand
TCTTCTTTTTCTTTATCAAGAACTACATTAAATGCTTTCTTTATATCTTCTAAACTAGCATTATAGTACCCTTGGGCTGATGTATTTCTACCTTGAGATGGAACATAAACATTTAAACTATATGTTTCTAAAGTTGCTTTTTCTATATTTAATGTATCTTTACCAGATAATTTGTTACCTAGAACATTTTTTGCAACATTGTAACCAGATAAAATAGTATCAGTTTCCATATTAGTTGCTATATTTTTGCTTACAGCATTTAGTATTTTTTGAAATTCATTTATACTTGAAAAATGTAATGCTTTATTTGCTAAAGCTTCCACTACTTGTTGTTGGTGTCTAACTCTATCTAAGTCACTACCTATATACATATGACGACATCTAGCATAAGCAAGTGCTTGTTCTCCATTTAAAGTTTGTTTTCCTGGGTTCATACATACAAGTTTATCTCCGAAATCTCTATCACTATTTTGTTCACAAACTTTACCATTATACTTATCAGCCATATATGTTGGTGCTTCAACATCTACTTCTACTCCTTCAACTGCTTCAACTAAATCAACTACACCTTTAAAATTAATCTTAACATAATAATCAATATTAATATCCAACAAATTATTAATTGTACTTATTACACAACTAGTTCCATAAGCTGCTGATGAATTAATCTTAGCATAATTATTACGATTACATGCAATTGGTACATAAGTATCTCTTGGTATAGATAAAAGTATTGCATTTAAAGTCTTAGGATTAAATGACATAAGCATTAAAGTATCACCATTAAAGGCTGCATTTGCATTAAGTCCATCACCTTCTGAGTCTACACCTAGAAATAAGAATGTTAATGGTTCATTAAAATCTTTATCACTAACTAAATCTAAATCTTCATTTTGTCTTTTTTCACTATATTCATATACTATTTTAGTATCACTTTGAATATTTTCAAATCCTTCTTCATTTTTAAATAATGTTACATAATTACCTGGTACAAATATTGCATCTATACTATTTTCATATAAATCATTTATCATTTTAATATAATTATTATATTCTGATGTTTCATTATTTAATTTCTTTTTCTTATATAGCTTAGTTGATAAATCATGATTATCATTATCTACATTCTTGTTAATTATACCAATTTTACTATTATCATTAAATTCTTTATTATTTAAAGTAATTAAGTATGATGTATAAACTATATTTTTACTTTCTTGCATATTATTTAAATTATTATAAACATAATTAATATAGTAACTGCCTACAAAAAATATTATGGTTAATAAAATAGATAAAAAAGTTGTAATAATTAAGCCTTTATATTTTCTTTGAAGTAAATTAAGTAAATTCCAAAATAAATAAAATATAAAGTAAATAATAAATAATATTATAACTATGGTTCTAATTAATGTTTCTATACCTGTTAAACTTAATAAAGATTTTATAAATAATATTAAACTAATAAAATAGGATATAATTGTTAAATAATATAGTATTCTTGCTCCTTTATTTGATTTTTTTAACTTTCTAATTATTTTATTCATTTAATGCACCCGCTTTATATTCTACGACATATACTTTTTTATTCTCTTTTATTAAAGTTATGGTAGCTTCTTTGTCATAACCTAAGTCTTTTTCATATTCCCAGTTTAATGTAACTATAAAACTATCTAATTCTTCTTCATTTATTTTAAAAGTACTTGTTTTTGTATCTATTACTTCAATACTTTTAACTATTGGGAGTTCTTGAACTCTTTTATCATATGTATTATCTTCCATACTTTTATAAATTGTATCTTCAATGTTTAATTTGAAATTATCGATTGTTTCTGGATATACATATTCTAAAGATCCAACATCATATTTATTTATTTTATTATCCATTGTAAATAAGTCTATTATAAATAATTTAGCTATTATTTGGGAATATTCTTCATAATTTATATCTTTTTCTTTAAGCATTTTTTTTAATTCTTTATAGTTTTCTTTCATTAAACTAGTATCTCTTTCATCTAGGGTATAGGAAAAATCAACAATGCTATCTACTACTTTAACATTATTTTTTACTCCTTCATTTTTCATATTCTTTATTACTAGTAACCCAATTATAAGAATTATACATATTACTATGATAATTAATAATGTTTTATACTTTTTCTTCATTTTATTCTCCATTCATTTTTTTATTTTTAAGTAAATCATAAACAATTATAGCATTAGATACTGTTAATCTATTTTCTGCTTCAGTGCTTATGGTTTCTATGTATTCTTTGGTTATTTTATCACCTTTTAAAGATAAATATTCATTAGTTGAATTGTTGTAATAAACTTTATTTGTTAAAAAGTTTCCGTTTGGATATACGACGATATTATTATCTTTTACTGTAAATATGTCTTCACCTACATTGTATTTATTTGTTATACCATACATATTTAAAATTGTTGCTGCCACGTTGTACATACCCATAGTATAAGTAATATTACCTTTAAATATACTTTCTAGTGATTTGTCTTTTGTCCAAATTATTAAAGGTGTTTTCTTATTTAGTTCATGAGCATAATAATCATAATTTACATAATTTTCATCTTTTTCTGTATAAGTTTCTCCGGTTTCTGGATTTAAATTATATAAGTAATTTATTTCATTTCTGTTAAGTTTAGCATCATGGTCACCATAAAATACAAATACTGTGTTGTTAAAATGGTCGGAATTTTTAATGTAATTTAGAAAATCTCCGAGAGCACTATCAGCATAATTTGCACTTTTTATATATTCTCCGACTGGAGTACTTGATAAATAATCATAACTTTTTGCTATAGTATTTCCTTTGTTATCAGTTGTTTCATAATAGCTTGTTAAATCGATATCACTATGCATACTTGCAAGTTTAAACGGCGAATGATTTGATAACGTTATGATTGTTCCCATGTAATTTTGGTTATTATCTTCAATATTTTCTAAAATTGGTATTGCTTCTTTAAAGAATAATTTGTCATTTATGCCTAGGTTTATTACATCTTCATCAGTATAATCAAATACTTCATTAAAATACATATCTTTGTATCCAAGAGATATATGGGCTTTATTTCTGTTCCACATACTTGATAAATTACCATGCATACTAAATGTGTTATAGCCAGCATTCGCTAAAATTTTTGGTATCGTAAAATAGTTTCTATCGTAATAACTTACAAATACTGTGCCACTTGATGCTGGCATTAAACCCGTAAGTAATGTGAATTCTGTATCACTTGATGTACCTGTTGATACTTGAGGATAGAAGTTAGTAAAATGCATTCCTTCCTTAGCTAATTTATTTAAATTTGGTGTTACTTCTTCTCCATTAAATTTTAAATTCATTAGGAAACTTTGCATACTTTCCATGTGAACAAAAATAATATTTTTGCCTTTTAATATGCCAGTATATTTATTATCTTTAGCTTGTTCTTTGTTATCAAAATAATCATTGAATTCTTGAATAGCTTTTTCTTGACCAAATAAACTGCTTAGTTGAGGCCTTAAAAATTGAACAAAATCATTGGCTTGGTACATGATTATACCAAATCTTTCTACGATATATATTCTATTCCATTGTTTAGTAATTCTACTATAATCAGCGTTTGTGGCAACACCAAAGGTATAGCTTATAAAAACTAAGCTTATTACAAGCGTGCTAGTAAACATTTTTTTACTTTTTTCAATCTTATCAATGAAGTAATAATATGAAGATGATAATAATTTTTTATGAATTAAATAAAATATAATAGGTATTATTATATAAATGCCATATGAAAGTCTAAGTTTATCTAATATAGATCCTTTAACAGTTTCAGTTTGTCCCATCGTAGCAAGTTCTCCGATTGAGGCAAATGATGTAAAAAATCTATAGTAAATAGATGATATAAGACACATTAAATTAAATATTATAAGCCAAGCAAAATAATATTTGAATTGATTTTTGGGTTTTATAAAATAACCTAGGCTACCAATTAAAAGTATAAAACCTAAGTCAGTTACAAGTGGCTTAAATTTAAAAGCAGAACCAATTGTAAATTTTCTTACACATATTGTTGCAATAAGTGAAAGTATTACATATGATATAAATAAACGATTAGTAATTATATATTCAACAATGTTTTTTTTTACTTTTTTAAAGGTATTTTTCATATTATTATTCATGTTTTTATCCCTTCTTACATAAAAAGTATAACAAATATTATCATTTTTATCAATTATTGTTGCAAAAGTTTCATAAATTTGATACAATTTATTTATGCAGGTGTGGTTCAATGGTTAGAATATAACCTTGCCAAGGTTGGGATGGGAGTTCGATTCTCCTCACTTGCTCCATT
>CADBRL010000094.1 GCA_902797105.1 uncultured Erysipelotrichaceae bacterium | reverse complement strand
GCAATATAAAGTGTAATATAATCCTTCATTAAATCAAACATTTTTTTATAATAGGATGCTGGTCTAATAATAAAGTTTTTGTTTATTGCAGTATCTTCTAATAACTTAACAAATTCATCCATTTTACTTGTATCAACAGTTTTTACTCTAACCCCCATATCATAAGTTTTCTCTATATTTTTTTTAGTACTTTTACTAAATGTTTCTAAAGTATCATTATAAGTACTTTTAAGTTCTATCCTACAAAGTACCCTAGGCTGTAAATCTTCAAAATTTTGACTAAAACCCATATGTTTAAACCCTAACTTTTTAAAATTAAAATAAACATTTTCTCCACATTTTTCTTTTAAATTGCCTTCACTATCTCTAGTAGCATATATAACATTTGGGTCCACTTTTAACATAAATCCATGATTATTTTTAACATATTTTATTACTTCATCATTAAATCTTTTTAAAAGTTCATAATTATTAACATCAATTAAATAACCTCGTGGTGAATAATACAAACTTAAATTAAGTGGCATTTTCTTTTCAAGAAGCATTGTTACACCTACTAAAGTATCATTTTCATAATACCCAAGTAAATGTCTTATCCAACCAGTACCACTTTTTAAAATTCCCCACTCAGGTAATTGATAAATTGAAAAATAAGGATTTTTTAAAGCAAACTTTTTAAACTCTTTTTCATCTATTACTTTAAGCATTATTTCCTCCTTAGTTTTCTATAAACCTTTAACATAATTGGTAATATTTTATATAATAACTTATTATTAACTAAATCAAATTCTCCGATAAACTCAATATATTCATCACCAAATTTTCTTTTAAAATCATGAAGTTTAGCCAAGTTCTTATATTTAGTATTTGGATCACCGGGTGTACCAAACAAATCAAAAAACTCATAACCTTTATCATAAGCATCTTTAATAGCTTCATAATAACTTCTCGTAACTGCAAAAGTAAAATTAGCTAAATCATCACTGCCTATATATAAACTCCAAGCATGTGTTTTAGTATAAGTACATATTAAAGAACAAATGCATACCTCATCTTTATCAATTTTACTAAATACTTCTTTTTCTTTTTCAAATCTAGCTATTTTATTTTTAATATCAGCTTCCTTTTTCTTATTTACTTCAAGTTCTTTATTTAAAGCATCTATTTCTTTATTAATATTTTCAAGCAATTCTTTAGGTCTAATACTAATATTAAAATATTTCATATTATTATCTTTGGACATTTCTTCACTAAATATTTTATAGTATTCCAAACTATGAGGATCAAAATCATCTTTAGAACTATTACTTTGAATTAATCTATAAAAATCATCTACTTTTACATCATTATCAACAATTAAATTATAACTATAACTTCTTTTAACAGATTTCATAAATGATTTATTAAACTTAGCTTCAACCTCTTCCCAAGGCTTCTTCAAATTAATTCTAAAAGTATATCTCGGTTGATTTCCTTCATAAAGTCTATAAAAACCAGTATGTTTATAACCCAAAGAAAGCATATAATTATAAAGATCATAATTATTTTCTCCACCATCAATTTTATTTCCATTTTCATCAATATCTTGATATTTAATATCTGGGTCAAACTTAATATATATAATCTTATTATCTTTCATATACTTTTTTAAGTAAGTAGTAAATTCTTTTATAATATCTTTATTACTATAATCCAAAATAAAACCACGTGGGGCATAACCATAACTAAAACCAAATGGAGTTTTTCTAAGTAAAATTAAACAAGTAACAGTCAAATTACCATTTTCATCTTCCATTCCTACGTAACATGGAACTTGTCCTTTAGCTCTTTTACAAAACAATCCCCATTCATAACTTTGTAAAAAATGAGACTTTTTATGATTGCTTTCAAATTCTCTATATCTATTTATTTCAACATTTTCTATAAATTTCATATATTTTCCTCACTATTCATATATCATTAGTTTACCACAATAGCGCCATTTTAACAAGAAAAAACACCTACTCTTATTGTAGATGTAAAGTAAAATTTTATTCATTTTATAATATTATTATAAACTAACTTATACAAAATCTTTTTTAACTAATTTTAACTTATCTATTATAAACATATTAAAGAATTTTGATTAACAATTATATAAGAAAAGAGTAATCCATAAACATGTAAACTTTATAATAACCTTATTTACTTTAAACAATACATTTGATACAATATAAATGGTGATAATAATGAATTTATTTGAAATCATATTAATTTTAATCATAGGAATAGGAATACTTGCTATAGTTTATGCCACAATATATAATAATCTAATTAGTTATAAACTTAAAATAGAAAAAGCTGAAGGAATTATTGATGAATCATTACGTCAAAAATATGATATTATTTCTAAACTTAATATAGCAATTAAAAAAGTAGTAACAAAAAAAGATTATTTGAAAGAATACATTGATTTAAAAGATAAAAGAATTAGTAATTATGAACTTGATAGAAAACTTACGGAAGCTTACAACATTATTCTTGAATTAAAAAATGATCATGAAGAACTAAATACAAAAGAGTTTAATAAAGACCTAAAAGAAATCGACAAATTAAATGAAACATTAACTTCATGTAAAAGCTATTACAATAGCAATACTAGTGAATTAAATAAAATAATTAGAAAAGTTCCCACAAATTTAGTAGCAAAAATACACGGATATAAAATTAAACCATTCTTTGATGGTAAAAATTTGCAAGATGCTGTTATAGATGACTTTAAACTATAACAGTTTTTTATTTAGAATAAACATACAATGTAAAAACAAATAAATTTACAAAAAAAATGGACAAGTATCATAAACACATTCATTTTCACTTCATAGATTATTATTGAAAGGAGTTCAAAATGAACAATAATATAAAACGGGCAAGACAACTAATTGATTGTTTTAATAAAGAAAATTCTAATGTAACTTACACATGTTTTGGTGCTACTGGACCTACAGGGCCAACGGGACCTGCTGGTGCAACCATAACAGTCGGAGTAACAACTACAACTGCACCAGGTACAAATGCAAGTGTTGTTAATACCGGTACATCATCAAATGCTGTATTAGATTTTAGCATTCCAGCTGGTGCTACGGGTCCAACTGGTCCTACTGGTCCTACTGGTCCTCAAGGTTTACAAGGTGAAACTGGTCCAACTGGTCCAACTGGCCCTCAAGGATTACAAGGTGAAACAGGTCCAACTGGTCCAACTGGCCCTCAAGGATTACAAGGTGAAACTGGGCCAAGCGGAGAAACTCCAACATTAGCAATTGGAACCATTACCACAGGAGCACCTGGTACAGAAGCTACAGCTTCTATAACTGGAACAGCACCTAATTATGTTTTAAACTTAACAATTCCTCAAGGCCCAACAGGACCTCAAGGATTACAAGGTGAAACAGGTCCAACTGGTCCAACTGGTCCAACCGGCCCAACTGGATAGAATAATATACAAAACAAACTTCAATATAACTATGATAACAATTGTTACCCAATGTAATTACCAATGCTTATTTAATACTTAAAATAAGCTAAGAAATAAGACTTGGTTTTCCCAAGTCTTATTTTGACCAATCAATTGGTACAAGCCCATTTTTAGATAAAAATTCATTAGTTTTGGAAAATGGTTTACTTCCAAAGAAACCTGAATAAGCTGAAAAAGGTGATGGATGAGGACTCATTATAATATAGTGATGAGGATTAGTAATAAGTTTTGCCTTTTCCTTAGCAAAGTTTCCCCATAAAATAAATACAACTGGTTCATCCTTTAAATTAAGAAGTTTAATTATATAATCAGTCATTGGTTCCCATCCCAGATTTCTATGACTAGCAGCCTTGTCTTTTTCAACAGTTAATACAGCATTAAGCAAAAGAACCCCTTGTTTAGCCCATTCAGTTAAATCTCCATTATCCTTCGGAGGGATACCTAAATCATCATTTAATTCTTTATAAATATTTTGAAGTGATGGAGGTATTCTTACACCCTTTTGAACAGAAAATGAAAGACCATGAGCTTCTCCCTTACCATGATATGGATCTTGACCCACAATAACAACTTTAGTATTTTCATAGCTAGTAAGCTTTAGAGCATTAAATATGTAATCCTTCGGAGGATAAATTTCTTTAACATCATATTCATGCATAATTTTCTTATAAAAATTTTTAAATCCCGTACTATCCCAGATAACTTTTAACTTTTCATCCCAATCATTTCCAATCATTTCAAAGCCTCCCGAGTAGCATGCATAATTTCTTCGAAACTATCCGCAGCTATTAAAAACCTACTTGTATGACAAAATCTCAAATAAGGTGGAAGATTCTTAACCCACTCCTCAGGAAAATCCTTCTTAAGTTCATTTGTATCTGGACTTATGGTTACTCCTTGCGCAGCAAATCCTCCTCTATTGGATGGATACACAACATAAATAGCTTCTGTAAATGGCAAATAATCTTTATAAAAAAGTGGTTCATCCAAAACAATTATTCTTTTATCTTCTGCTTCTTCATAATACTTTTTAACTTTCATTAAATCCTTTTCATGTCTCTTTTGTTGATCTACCATATTTATAAGTATTTTTTTAGCAAGCTCCATTGCTTCAAAAAATTCACTATCGTTATTTTTAACATCTTCAGGATTAAAAGCATCAATAGCAATTGCTAAAGCATTATAACTTCCTGTATTATCTGCTAAATCTAAATCCTGAATTAGTTTTCTATCAATACTTTCATAAACATACTTTCCATATAAAGATGGGGCAAATTCTCTCCATAACTTACCAAATGCAGCATAAGGAATATCATTTTTACGAACTTCATTATCAGCCATATGATGATCAAATCTACCCATTCCTATATCAAAAACTAAACCATCAAAATTATCTAAAACAATATTACTCCTTATAATTTCTATATCTGGATTTATAATCTTTAAAAAAGCAGCTCCAAAAACATCATCTGCATGAAATTTTCCTGCATGTGTCAAAGCTACTTTCATATTTTTAACTCTTTCTATTCCCATAATACCTCACTTATGATACATCTCATGATTATTAATCTTACAAGCCCTATAAATTTGTTCAAGTAAAATACCTCTAAACAAACCATGTGGAAAAGTCATTTTTGAAAAACTAATTAGTTCATCGCAAAGACTTCTAACCTCATCATTTAGACCTAAAGAACCCCCGATAATAAATGTAATATTACTATTTCTTGGTAAAATTTCATCTATCTTTTCAGCAAATTCTACACTTGTAAGCATTTTCCCACTTAAATCAAGTCCAATATTATAATCACTTTTCTTAATATTTTTTGCTAAATTATTAATTTCTTTATCATAATCAACAAAATCTTTTAGTTCAACTATTTCTATTTTAATATATTTACCTATTCTTTTCTTATAATCATCTATTAACTTCTCTAAATAATCTTCTTTTATTTTCCCAACACAAAGTATTTTAATCATATTTCAATTACTTCCGTCCTTTCATTTTGTCTAGCACATTCAATATTTTTAAAATCAATACCATATTCTTTAAAAGTATTATTTATAGTATCCATTGCTACACTTTCTGTATTATTAGTTTCACTCAAGTGAATTAATACTATCTTCTTAGTTTTATCTCCAATTAATTTAGTTAAATAAAATGATGATGCTTTATTAGAAAGGTGGCCTTCATCAGAAAGCACCCTTCTTTTAAGCCAATCTGGATAAGGACCATGTGTAAGAAGTTCTATATCATGATTACTTTCAAAAAGATAAACATCTAAGTTTTTTAAAAATTTAAAATTCTTAGTATTTACATAACCTGTATCTGTTACATAACATATTTTCTTTCCCTCTTCTTCAAAAACATAATTTCTAGAATCTGGTGCATCATGACTAGACTTAAATGAAGTAATATGTACTCCATCTAAGTCTATTTCATCTTCCAGCACAATAATATGTTTATATTCCTTTACATCCTCAATTGAATAAAATAGTTTTTCACTAACAATAAGTACCGCTCCAGTTTTATTTAATAGAGTTTTAAGACCTGCAATATGGTCTGAATGATTATGAGTAATAACCACATAATCGATTGATTTAATATCCACTCCAATATCTTTTAAATTTTCATAAATATATTTATAATTTCTTCCTGCATCTAACAAAAACTTTTTATTTTTTGTTTCTAAATAAGTTACATTACCTTTAGAACCACTTGATAATACTACAACTTTCATTAGAACCTAATATACCTCGTTGGATTTTGGAATGAATAAGAACCATGGAATGGCCAACCTATTGATACCCCAAAATGAAGGTGTGTACCAGCAGTTGGATTATATTTACTTGGGGCAGGAAGAACATAACCCGTATTTCCCATTTCTCCAATCTGATCGCCTTTTCTTACCATTTGACCTTCTTTTACAGTGGCTCCATACATATGAGCATATTGTGTATAAATATTACTTTCATGTTCAATAATTACAAAGTTACCATCCGTACTTCTATAACCAACTTCAACAACAGTACCATCAGCAACAGCGAATATTCTTGATCTATAACCAGTACCAGAAATATCAATACCATCATGATGTTTTCCCCATCTCCATTGGAAAGGACTTGTAATAACATAAGGATATTCTGTAGGATAACCCCAACCCCTAGTTGGATAATAATATCCACCATATCTTTTACCAATTGTATATTGTTCTTCAACCATTTCTCTTATAACTTTTCTATCTTTAATTTCAACACCAGTCGAACGTTCACCATTAATAACTTGGTATGAACTATGAATTAAAGTTATACCATTAACACCTGCTCTTGTAAGTTCTTTATAACTAGACTCCTTTGTATTATCCACAACAGGATTTGCAGTTGTATATGGAGTAATATTTTCATTAATTTCATAAACATCATAAGTGAGTGTTATAATCGGGTCAATGATAGTGATATTAACACTACTACCCACAGCAAGTAAAGAATCCTCACTTTTATACTTGGGATTTGCAATTAAAAATTCTTGTGAGTTCATTTTATTATCTTCACTAATACTTGCAATACTATCACCAGTTTTAACAGTATAAGTATCCATTTTAGCATCTGGCCCAAATAACAAATATTGACTTAAACTTTCAACATCAGTATATATCTTTTCTTTAACACTAATATAACTTTCTTTAATAGTAATAGCTTCATCAAATGACATATTCTCTATAATAGAACCAATATCTGTAATACTACGATGACCCTTATTATAATCATCTAACTCCTCTTCAGTTACAAATGATAAAACATATTTTTTTAAAGCTTCTTCAAAAACATTTCTATCGAGTACATTTATAACAATTTTTTCCTTATCTTGAGGCTTAATAGTTATAACATAGCCTTTAATTGTAAAATCATCTGCATTTTCTATTTTTTTGTAAATATCCTCTACCCCCATATAGCTTTCATCAAACGTTTTTACTTCTACTATATCAATACCATCCGGAGGATAAACATAATCAACATTATACTTATCTTTTATATTTTGTTGTTCTTTATTTATCAAACTATATAATTCATTTTCATCTTGAATAAGACCAATTTCTTTACCATCTAAATATATTTGATAACCTTTTAAAGCTTCATCAAAACCATAATCATATTTCTCACTTAAAATATATAAAACAACAATTAATATTGATAAAATAGCAGTTATAATTTTACTTTTATTATTCATTTTCATCTCCAGCTGCCTTTAATTGACTCTTAAAACTACTCATATTAAGTTCAAATAATAGGTTAACTGTTCCAAGTCCTCCTTTTCTGTGCTTGGCAATAATTAATTCTGCAGGCACGATTTTTTGATTAAAATCTTTAGCTTTATCATAATAATCTTTACGATTTATGAAAAGTACCATATCGGCATCTTGTTCTAGTGACCCAGATTCACGTAAGTCTGCCAGCATTGGTTGATTACTTTCTCTTTTTTCAGCACTTCTTGATAATTGTGATAATGCAATAACAGGAACACCAAGCTCTAAGGCCATAGTTTTAAGAGAACGAGATATTTCTGATACTTCTACTTGACGTGACTCAACTCTTCTAGAACCACTACTTACAAGTTGTAAGTAGTCGATTACTACTAGTCCTAAACCATCTTCACTATTAGCAAGTCTTCTACATTTAGCTCTAATTTCTTGAGCAGTAACACCAGCATTATCCTCAATATATATATTTGTATCAGCCAGTTGCGATAAGGCTTCATTATATCTCTTCCAGTCTTTTTCTTGCATATTACCAGTTTGAAGTTTATAAGCATCTATTTGCCCAATTGAAGAAATCATACGATTAATAAGCATTTCTGCAGACATTTCTAAGTTAAATATGGCAACAGCCTTTTTAGTATGTGTTGCAGCATAAGCAGCCATATTTAAAGCAAGCGCAGTTTTCCCCATCCCAGGTCTAGCAGCAAGAATTATCATTTCCCCGCCTTGAAACCCAGTAGTTATTTTATCAAAATCCGGAAAACCAGTTTCAATACCAGTAATACTTCTTTTATTTTTAGCAAGTTCTTCAAGTTTTGCTTGTGCTCTTCTAAGTATTTCACTAATTGGCACAAAATCCCCAACGCTTCTAGCTCTAACAACATTTAATATATTTTTTTCAGCATTATCTAGTAATCTATTTACATCTTCTTCATCATATGTTGTTGTAATAATATCATTAGCTGTTTCAATTAAATTTCTTCTAACAGCATAATCTTTAATAATCTTAATATAAAAATCTAAATTAGCGCTTGTTACTACACTATCAATTACTTCAGTAATGTAATCAAGCCCAACAGCATTAAACTTTTTATCTTTATCTAGTTCATTTCTAAGAGTTGTTACATCAATCGGTGTCTTACTTTCATGCAGACTTTTAATTGCATTAAATATATATCTATTTCTCTCAT
>CADBRL010000093.1 GCA_902797105.1 uncultured Erysipelotrichaceae bacterium | reverse complement strand
TTTTTATAATATTCTTTATTTTGACCTTTCTTTTTTATCATTGTAACACCTCGTTAATATCATAATTAACAGAGATATTATACCATGAAAAAATGTATCCTAAAAGCTTTTTTAGATTTTTTTGACTGATATTTCTTATTCTTGACACTCCAACTTAAACTCAAGGATACTTTTGATAAAAGATTTTTAGTATTCTATGTCTGGCACTATAATATTAATATCTTTTAATTTAGATAAAAAAGATAAGATTGTATTATTATCTTTAAAAAATTATTATTTTGTACGCATATTTAATTTTTGCTAAAACATAAAAAAATGTTGATAACTATTAAGATATCAACACATTTATTATTTTAATCTTTCTAATTTTGCATATTTTGAAGTCAATTCATTCATTACTTCTATAAATCTTTCATTAGAAATGTTTGCTAATAATTTTCTTATTTCATCTTCAGTTAAATGAGATATGAAATCAATTATATAATTGTACTCCATTTCAAATATTATTTTTTTCTTGTATTTTTGAATATTTTCTTGCCAAAATGATGTTTGTTTTAATACACTTTCGTATGTACTAATTATAAATATTAAATACTCTTTTAATTTATTTTTTAGTTTTAAATCTCTGATGCTAATTTCTAAATTAATATTTTCTAATGATAATCCTGATGTTTCGTAAAAACCATTATTTTTAGAAAATGAAAAATTAATGGATATTGAATACTCATTCACTTTAAAGCTATATACTATTGGAAAATTTGTTAGTATATAATCTATTAACTTTTTTAAAATTTTTGTGTCTAAGAAAACATCTATTAACATTTCACCTTTTGGTACACTTTGTTTAAAACTTTCAGTTCCATCTAAAATATTAATAAATGTATATGGCATGTTGTCATTTTCAACTAGATTGATTTCTATATCTGTCGATGGTCTTTTAAAACTTGGAGTATGCAGGTCTATCCTTGGTGTTTTAGCTGGATGTAATTTATTTATTAAATTAATTATTCTTTCTATGACTTCTTTTTCATCTGTTATTTCCATATTCTATATCTCCTTTTAATTCATAGTTTTTATAGCATGGTTAATTATTTTTTAAGTACCATTTACTTGGATAGATATACGTTATTTTGTCTTTTTTTGCAACATATTTTTTCTTTATTTTGGTCCTATTTGATTTTAGATCTGGTAATGCTTGTCTACAGTATTTATCTAATTCACAAAATATATTTTGACAATCTATTAATTGTAGTGGTCTATTACCAATTTTTTTAAAATCCAAACCTAATCTTTTAAATTCTTCTTCTTGGTGTTCATACATATATCTGATGATATCTTCATTAGTCTTTTTACCTTTATCTATAAAGCACTTTTTGATGCCTCTTAAAGAGCCTGGCCCGGCTACTGTGAATTCATCCTCGCGCCAATTTACAGCATCACTATAATTAATATCTGTTACTAATTGATAAGCCATGAAATTTCCAATTAACGGGTAACTTTTTATTATTTTGAATCCTTCTTCCATAGTTTTTGCACTTAAAATTTTTAAATGAGCCTTATCAATATTGAAAATCTTATCCAATAATGCTAAATGGTTATCATGTTTTCTATCATAACCAAAGGCTTTATTAGCACAGCTTATATAAGCATCATTATATATTTTTATTCCATTTAAAATGGCATTTTCTAAAACTTTGGAATACTTTTTCATATCAAATGTTTTTAAAGTAATATCATTAAAATTATCTAGTAATAATTCCCAAGTTGATTCTTTATTAAATAATTTAAATAAAAGTATTCTAAAAATCATGTCTTCATCACTATATTTTTTTTCGTTGTAGATAACATTTTTAAGTAAATATTGACTAACTCTATCATTTACTCTGTAACTATTACAGAACTTATAAGTTTGTAGTATTTTATCTTTTGTCCATGGGGGTTCTTCACCCTTTAATTTTTTCCAAAATATACTTTGTCTTTCATATGCAAAATACCAGTATAAATCATAAACATCTTGCCTTTTTTTCATATCTACCTCATACATTTTGGATCTCTAGAGTTAATACATCTTGTTAATACCTTTACTTTATCATCATCTTGTGAGTATTTTGCAATTATTTTTTGACCAATACAGCCACTTTTACAAATACTGTATTGACTGCAAGACGAACAACTATAACTTATATTTAAGTTTCGTAAATTAGTAAAATATTCGGAGTTATACATCTCAATTAAAGAATTTTCTTTTATATTTCCACTTATACCTAATTCCGTAAAATATTTTATAGAATCACACGGATAAGCAATTCCATCAAAACCAATTATCATTATTTCATCTGCAATGATACAAGGATTATTTTTTATCCCTAAAATATTCCAAGGACTTCCTAATCTAATTCTAGATTGATAACTACTATTTAAATATAAAGCTTTAATTAATAATAGTTCTTCTTTTGATAAATCCATTTCATTTGTTCCTTTACCATGTGGAACAAATCTAAGCAAACTAATTTTATCAAAATATCTTTTGCTATTAAATGTTTGAATAGTTCTGTTTACAACTTCATCTAATCTATCAATAGAATCTTTCGATACAGCGTAATGAAAACCTAAAGTAGCATTATTTCCTTCAAATACTTTGTCAAAAAATTCTTCTTTTTCATATGTGGACAGTTCTTTTTCATTAGTTAAAGCATCAGCTAAAGAGTATATAATTTTATTTAAACCGTTTTCTATTAAAATTTTATATTGTTTTAAAGTTTGATTATTTCTGTATGCAAAAGAATAAATTGTTGATTTCATACCTAGACTTGATGTTAATTTAATCAACTCAGAGAGTTTATCATACATTAATGGTTCTCCGCCAGTAAAAACTATAGTCTCTACATCCATTAATTTTGCTTCTTTTATAATTTTAGTAACATCATTAAAGTCTAGTTCTTGTAAATTTTTCTTATCACTTGTAGCACTACTAGAACAGTGTTTACAATTTCTTGAACATTTATTAGTTAATTCTATTTTTACTTCTTTTAACATATAAATCACCATCTGAATATATAGAAATTATATCATAAAAGTCTGCTATTTTCTAACAAAACTTAAAGAGATATTTTAAAATCATTTAGAAAATAGTATTGAAAATTGAGTTGAGTAGAAAAATTGTTTTTAATTTGATAAATAAAAAAATTATAAAATGTAAATACCTTCTAAAAGATTTAGAAAAAAGAATAAAAACTAGCTGGAATGCTAGTTTCTATTAATGTGCACATAAATTTCCGTTTTTTGGGGCTATTGTTAAACTCATAACGCCTTGTAAAACAATTTATTTTCCACAACAATTCTTATATTTCTTTCCAGAGCCACATGCTCCCTTTTT
>CADBRL010000092.1 GCA_902797105.1 uncultured Erysipelotrichaceae bacterium | reverse complement strand
CTTAGTCATCTCAAAATCCCCCTTAATTAGATTAATTATACCATATTTTGAGATAATTTGCAAATGTGAACGTGTCCACAGTATTTGCATTAATTTTAATATCTGATGGAGCTGGGTCACCTACGCTTACATTAAAATATGCATATGTTGCTGTTATTACTGTTAATGCGAGTGCCAAAATTGCAACTATACTTATTATTTTTGTTTTCTTATTTGCTATATTTGAACTACTCCTTACATATATATTTTATAAATTTTTAAAGCAAATAAAAAAGCTAAATCATAGCTCTTTTATTAATTTTTAATTCTTGTTCTTTGAATACTATTTTGATATTCTTGATAAAATCTATTTACTTGTTCTTCAAATTGTTTCATAGTATATACTCTATCTTCATAACTTTTGACATCTCTAGATGCCAATTTATTAAATTTTATAAAATCAACATGATATTCTATTGTTAATTCTTCATTTGGATTTAATATAACGCTAGTATAAAGATATTGATAAAGTAATATTTGTCCATTAGCATTTTCTTTACCTCTGAAAACTGAAAGAGAAAGTAAATCTTTTAAAGAAATAAAATTTTCTAAAAAAATATCCATTGGTATAGTTTGAACCCCTTCAGTATCACAAGTCAACCCAAATACTCTATAATAATCATCATCTTTACTAAGTACTTTGGCAAATGAATATTTACCTTTTATAATATTTGCTTTTTCATCCCTCAAAGGGTGTTCTGAAATATATAAAGTAGGTTTATTTTTATCTAAACTACTAATTGTTAATATATTTCCATTATATGTAAATAAATCAATATTTTTAATTTTATCTAGTTCACTTACATGAATAATACCATTTTTAACATCTTCTATTATTTTTAAACAAGCATAAAAATTACTTGTAACAATATTTATAACTGCAAAATCATTATTATTTCTAAGTGTTTCTAAAGCTTTAATATAACTATCTAAAAGAACTAAATATGCTTTATCAGCAAGATAAACATGTTCTAAATTCATTTCTTTATAGTGATTTCTAATATTTTCATTTACATTTTTTACATAATCATCAAAACTTTGATTAATATTTTCTTCAATATAATCACTTATACCATAACTTTCATATACATCTTTTTCATATTCTTTTAAAACTTCACAAAATACGCTTAAAAAATAAATAAATTCTGGTCCAGCATATGGATGTGTCCCATATTTTTCTAGCAGCTCATTAAATTTATTAGCATACCTTTCTTCAAGAGAACCCTTTAAATATTCTTTATTACTTTTTCTCAAAATATAATTCATTATAAACTCTTTAATCTTTATTTTTAAATATAACATACTTTTGTAAAAAATAATTAACTATAAATATTAAACCATCTACTAAAGCTTTTATAATTGTAGCATTATAATGAATATATTTATATATCTTAGTAACTAAAGTTCCAGATATAGTAATATTAATTATTACTAAAACAAAGTATTCTATAAAAGCTTTAAAGTTTTTCTTAACATTATTTTTAAATACTAATTTTTTATTTACTACATAATTAAATATACTTGATATACTTCTAGCTATATATGAAGAAATAAGTATACTTTCAGAAAACTTATTTTTAAGAAAATATAAAACTATACTAAAGGCTAGTAAATCAACTGCAAAAGATAAAAGACTTGATACTAAATATGTAATTATGGTTTTATACTTTTTTATAACTTTCATTTAAAACTCCAGCAAAATTGTTATTGGTCCATCATTAGTAATACTTAAAATCATTTCGGCTCCAAAGATACCTGGCTTAGTTGGAACTAATTTATTCATTTCTTCATTAAATTTCTCATATAACTTAATTGCTTCTTCACCATTTAACGCTTTAAAATATGATGGTCTATTACCTTTCGTAGTATCAGCATATAAAGTAAACTGCGAAATAGATAAAATTTCTCCACCCACATCTAAAATAGATTTATTCATAACGCCATTTTCATCATCAAATATTCTTAAATTAGCTATTTTTTTAACCATTTTTGAAATATTATCTTCTGTGTCTCCTTGGGTAAATGAAACCAGTAAAACCATACCACTATCTATTTCATTTACAAGTTTACCATCAACATAAACATTACTTTTTTTACTTCTTTGTACAACTACTCTCATTACATTTCATCCTTTACATCTATAACATTATGTATTTTTCTAATATTTTTCATAACATTATCTAATTCTTCTTTATCTTTTATTCTAACATTAAGTTCATACATTGTTTTATTATCAAATTCTTTAGTATTACAACTTCTTACTATACATCCCATTTTACCAACTTCAGTTATAATATTAACAAGTAAATCAAAACCTGCAGTAACAGAAACATAAATATTAGTAAAATAATAATTACTGGCATCCATATTCCATGAAACACTTACCACTCTATCATTATTTGGAACATTACTACAACCTTTTTTATGAACACTTATTCCTTGTCCTTTGGTTATAAAGCCTACTATCTCATCGCCTTTAATTGGCATACAACATTTTGCAATATTAACCATAATATCAGGAATACCTTCAACTAATATATCACTTTTATAATTAATTTTTGGGGTATTAACTTTTCTTTCAAATAAGGCATCATCTACTTCATGTTTATCTTCTTTAGTTAAATTAATAATATAGCTTGCAGTAAATCTTAAAGAGCCAATACTTAAATATATTTCATCCAAATCTTTCATTTTTAAATCTTTAACAATCTTATTAATTGTTTCATTATTTAAAACGTCATTAAATGATAATTTTCTTTTTCTAAGTTCCGCTTCTAAAATACTTTTACCTTTTTGAATATATTCTTCTTTATCTTGTTTACTAAAATATGCTTTTATTTTATTTTTAGCTTGACTAGTTTTAACAAAAGAAAGCCAATCTTTATTAGGTGAACTATTATTATTTGTTTTAATATTGACTACATCATCATTTTTAAGTTCATAAGAAAGTGGCACAATTTGGTCATTTACAATAGCCCCAACAGTTGTATCACCAACATGAGAATGTATTCTATAAGCAAAATCAATCGGAGTTGAACCTATTGGAAGCTCTACAACATCACCTTTCGGAGTATAAGTATAAATTAAATCACTAAAGATATCACTATTAACAATATTTTCAAAATCAGCATCAGTATCATTATGACTAGCTTCAATAACATTTCTAAACATTTCCAGTTTTTGTTCCATCACGTTTTGAATTTTCTTAGCACCTTTTTCTTTATATGACCAGTGACTCGCTATACCTTTTTCAGCAATTTCATCCATCTCATAAGTTCTAACTTGGACTTCAAAAACATGACCTTCAACCCCATAAACTGTGGTATGAAGTGATTGATACATATTTTCTTTAGGACTTGCAATATAATCTTTAAATCTTTTTGGCATTGGCCTAAATCTTGAATGAATTAAGCCAATAACTTGATAACATTCAGACTCTTCATTAACAAAAATACGAAGTGCTAGTATATCATATATTTTATTCCATTCTTTACCATTAGAAAGTTTATTATAAATACTATATACACTTTTAACTCTTCCTTTTATTTCAAACTTTATCCCAGCATCTGTTAAAAGCTCAATTAAACTTTCTTTCATTTCTTCAAGACAATCATTTAGTTCATCAATAGTTTCATTTAGTTTTTCAAGTATATCATTATAAACATCAGGTTTTAAGTAATATAGTGATAAATTTTCCAGTTCACTTTTAATTGAATTAATACCAAGTCTATGAGCAATAGGTACTAAAACAGACATTGTTTCTTCAGCTTTTTGCTTTTGTTTCTGAGGATTAATTGCCCAGTTAGTTCTCATGTTATGAAGTCTATCCGCAAGCTTTATATATAAAACTCTAACATCTTCAGCAAGACCCACAAGTATCTTTCTTAAATATATAACACTAGACTCATTATTATCAGGAAGTTCTAACTTATTAATTTTAGACACACTTAAAACAATCTTAGCTATATCTTCTCCGAAATCTTCTACTAAATCTTCATAAGTTTTCGAACCATTATTTATAACTTCATGTAAGAGTGATGCAATAATTGTGGTATCATCAACATTTAGTTCCATAAGTATTTTAGTAACTTCCAAAGGATGAGTTATAAAATCATCACCAGTAAGTCTTTTCATTCCCTTATGTTCATTAAAAGCATATTCATAAGCTCTTTTTATAGTTTCAAAATCATCTCTTTTAGAAAGAGATGGAATTAGTTCATCAAATGTAATTGTATCTGGCAAAATAACCACCCTCCAACATATATTTATTATATAACATTTTTGCATTTAAATAAAGGAGAAATAGCACAACATGAAAAAAAACTTATTTATAAAATCAACTTTAATACTTATTTGTAGTGGTTTTCTAACTAAAATATTAGGATTTATTATCAAAGTTATTTACACTCGTATAATTGGTGAATATGGTATAAGTTTATATGCTATTGCAGCTCCAACATATTCTCTTTTGCTTACAATTGCCACCCTTGCCATCCCAATTTCTATATCAAAACTCGTTTCAGAAAACAAAGGACGTTCCATACGGATACTTACATCCGCTGCCTTTTTAATTTTATCTATTAATTTTTTACTTATTCTAATTATATTACTTACACGTGATTTTCTAGCAACTACACTTTTAAAAGAACCACTAGCATCACCAATATTACTTGCTTTTGCTCTAACACTCCCTTTTGTATCAATTTCATCAGTTTTAAAAGGCTACTTTGCAGGCAAACAAAACATGGTACCACATGCAACAAGTAACATAATTGAGCAAATTATTAGACTTATTATAATAGTTATAGTTTTACCATTTCTTATGGAAAAATCAGTAATGCATGCAGTCATAGGTTTAATACTTTTAACTATAGTATCGGAAATATCATCAATTATTGTATTTTTATTTTTTATTCCTAAACATATTAATTTTAAAACTAATCTACTTCCAAGTAAAAAACATACCAAAGATATACTTAATATTTCAGTTCCAACAGTATCAAGTAGAATAATTGGTAATATAGGTTATTTTTTAGAACCAATTATACTTACCAATTTACTTTTATTTTCAGGTTATCCTTCTTCATATATTTTACGTGAATATGGTGCTTATAATGCCTATTCTCTAGCACTACTTACTATGCCAGGTTTCTTTATTGCTGCCATATCTACATCACTATTGCCTGAAATAAGTAAATTTCATGGTAAAAACAATACTAAAATGATAAAAAGAAGAATACACCAAAGCATAATATTTGCTCTTTTAATAGGTATATTCTTCTCATTTATTATTTTTACCTTTAGAGATACTTTATTATTTTCTTTATATAATACCACAAGTGGTTCTAATTACATCAAAATCTTAGCTCCGTTCTTTGTCCTATTTTACTTAGAAGGAGTTCTTACATCAAGTCTTCAAGCCTTAGGTTATGCTAAAATTACTATGAATATAACTTTATGGGGAGTTATTCTAAAACTTCTAGTTATGGCAATTCTATCTCTTTGTCATATTGGTATCTACAGCCTAGTTATAGCGGAGATAATAAATATCTTATGCGTAGTACTTCTTAATTTTAAATATTTAAAAATGTATGTTTAAAAAAACTCAATTTCAATATCTTTGCCTTTAAAAGCAAAGACCATTTTTTTCTATTTTTGTATAACCTTTTTTGATAAGTTCATCATCACAAAGTGATAAATTATTTTGAAATAAATAACTAGATGTATCATTTATAATTTCCGAATTATCATCAATTTTATAAATATAATTTACAATTGGGTTATCACCAACTGTTGCATTAACATTAACTTTGATACTATTCTCAGTAGTATTAAACCCTAATTTATTAATTGATATATTTCTTTCTTTACAAATGTTTATAAGTTTAATTGATACAGTCTTATTAACTTTCATAAGTTAACCTCCTACGGGTAATTGTATCAATTAAAGAATATAATTTATTAACCATTCATAGTTAAGTTGTAAAAGCAATCTTTTTAATCATATTTTATTTGACAACTTAAGCATTATGTGTTAATATGTATATAGCAAAGGAAATTTGCATAAATTAAAAATGGAACATCCAGTTTTTCGCGAGATTGGACGCTACCAAATAAATATTGGTTGCATCTAAATCAACCTCGTTGATTTAGATGCTTTTTTTATATACTAGGAAAGTCATCCAATTTTTATAAAATTAAATCTTGATGTGTGGCCGAACATATGGTATAATTATATTATCTAAGGGGGCCAAGTTTTATGAATACTTATAAAGCATATAAATT
>CADBRL010000091.1 GCA_902797105.1 uncultured Erysipelotrichaceae bacterium | reverse complement strand
TCCTTTGTTAAAAATCGTTACTATTATAACACTTTTTTTGACATATTGCAAACAATTTCACGCATATTTCCAATATTTTTACAAAAAGAAAAAATATAACCCATAAATTGAGCTATATTTTCTTAAATATCAAATTCAGCAGCTATATAAAGATTTGTTTTTACTTCTTTAACTATTCTATAATGTCCTTTACCTAATTTACCATAATATCTTTCCCAATTAATTTCTTGAGTATAAGTATTATCTCCATTTTCCATAACATTATCTGTAGTCATGACAGTAACTTCATTTTTAATTTTAGACTCAAGCCTATACCATTTATCATTTTTCTTATAATCAATTTTAAATTTTCTATTTATTAAATCTACGTTTTCATCACCAGATAAATCTGTAATAATAACGGTTGCACCCGTATTTGTAAGGCTTCCCTCTTTAATTTTCATAGTAATATTTTCTGCTAAATTTATAATCTTAATTTCTCTTGGTTTAAAAAATATAATTAAAGCAAGTAAGAATATTAATAACGCCAAAACCCCAACTACATTAATAACTCTTTTTTTCATAAGCACCATCCTTACTACTAATATACTATGTATTAAATTTTTTTACAAGTAAAATATCATAAATTAGAGAGATTATTGCAGCACTTAAAACCATACCATAATAAGGATTTAAAATCTTCATAAAAATAAACCCAAATACTCCAATTAATAAACCATAAATAATCATATATTTTTTTAAAACTGGACTTTTATCTGAAATAGTGGCAATAAACAAAATAGTCAAAATAGCATTACCATTTATTAAAAATTCATAATCTTTAAATAAAATACTAAATATAGAAAAACTAAGAAGCCCAAATATACTAATTAAATATTTATAGTTATTTGTAAATGCCAAAACAATTGCTATAATGACACCTAAAACAATTGATGTTGATGCAATGCCTCCGATATTTCTTCCCCATAAATAGTCCCAAGTACTAAAGGCATAAAGACTTGTATCATCCATGGGACCTGCAAATTTACCAAAGAAAGATAAAACTAGTATTACTAAAGCAACATTATAACATTTTCTAAAAATTAAAAAGATAAAAACAATACCAAAATAAACAAATAAATTAATATCCAAAGGCATAAACAATGGAATTAGAAACAAACTCAAGAAAGTTAAATCAAATTTAAACTCTTTTTTTAATATTTTATTAGTTAAAAAGTAAGCCCCAACAGATAAAATAAGCAAATATACTATTTTAAACATTTCTAAAAAACTAACATAAGCTTTAGAATAAAGAAGTATTCCATTTTTATAAAATCCATACAAATAAAGTGGTAATAAACAAATAATATATTTTATAATATTCTTTTTTAAATCATTTTTATCATGTAAATAAACAATCATACTACTTTAACCTTTCTCTTAAATTTATATAACAAGGACAGATATATGTACATAAACCACAATCTACACATTTTTCTTTATCCTTTAAGCTTACTGGATTTACACCATAAGGGCATATACTTATGCATTTACCACACCTAATACATTTACTTTCCTTATTATTTCTTTTTTTCATAATATTTATAGATTTTACTTCTTCAGTAATAATAAAATTATTTATATTATCTATTTTAAAACCATTCATTAAACCATTAATAATATAATCACAAGTTTCATTAATATCAATATACTTATCAATTACATCTTTTAAAGAAGTATTTAACTTTACCTTTAGAACTTTATTTTCCTTTATAGCATCACCAGATATAGTAATTAACTTCGTAGTACTTACTTTACCTTTAAATAAGTTATATATTTTAACAATTTCTGTAACGCTTAAAAATAATATATTACCCTTTAATTTCAAGTATTTACCTAATACTTCATTATTTTCTAGTAAATATTCATCATTTACTAAACTTAGTTTAATCTCTGGATAACTACCCAAAGTGCTTAAGCATTCATCTATTACAAAAGCATCTGTATTTTTTAAAACAAGTAAATTGTTACTACATGTATAAAGATTAAATAATTTATCATAAAACCACAATATATCATTAATATTTTCTTTAAGTAAAAATACTTCATTATAAACATAAGGATTATCATTAATAGCAAATACAACAATATTATCAAAAGTTTTACTACTTTTAAATTTATCAAATAACACTTTATCTTTTTCCAAGATTTTCAGGATATTAGGTAAAGTAAATTTCATTTTCATATTATTATCTTTAAAGTATTCTCTATAATCATTTTGAATAACCAAAGTATTTTTAAGTTTCCCCATTATATTACACTTTTTAATACCTAATACTTTACCAGATACTGATGAAGATGTTTTATCAGCTATAATTTGATTTTTATAAACATACTCTCCATCTTTAACATAAATATTTCTGGCAGGAACATATATATAATCAGGATTTAAAAAGTAAGTAATATTTTTATTAGGTACAATATTTTTATTCTTTGTTAGTATCACTTTTATCCCTACTTTCTAAATACTTTTTTAAATTAATTGCCACAGCTTCAGGTATTATCAAAGACAACTCTTCAACTGATGCTTCCCCCATTTTTTTAACACTACCATATTTTTTAATAAGTTCTTTCTTTCTAACACTACCAATACCATCAATATTATCAAGTAAACTTCCAATAGAACCTTTATCACGTAAAGTCTTATGATAGTAAATCGTATACCTATGTACTTCATCTTGTATTCTAGTTAAATAATGAAAAACATCACTCATTCTAGGTATTTCAATTGTATTTAATGTATCACCATCAACAAGTTCATTGGTTCTATGATGATCATCTTTTCTAAGACCACAAACTTTAATATTTAAATGAAGTTCATCTAAAACACTTTTGCAAGCATTTATTTGACTTACACCACCATCCACAAGTATTAAATCTGGCATTTCACTTTGCTCAACCATACATCTATAATATCTTCTATAAACAACTTCTCTCATGGTATTATAATCATCATTTTTATCTACACTTACTTTATATTTACGATACTCTTTCTTAGCAGGCTTCCCATTTTTAAAAACAACCATTCCAGATACAGCATAAGTACCAAATAAATTTGAATTATCAAATGAATCTATTCTATTTAGAACTTTCATATTAAGTAGTTTTCTTAACTCATCATTAGCAAGTACACTTCTTTTTTCATCATTTTTAATAATAGTTATTTCTTGTTCTAAAGCGATCTTAGCATTTTCCTTAGCCATATTAAGTAAATTTTTCTTTTTACCTTTTTCAGGAACTACAACTTTAGTACTTAGAATATTACTTATTATCTCTGTATTTAAATCTTTTTCCACTAAAAGTTCTTTAGGTATTTCATGTCTTTCATAAAATTTCAAAATATATGAATTAACTTCATCTAAAATATCACTCATTAAGTAGAATTTATCATTATTTCCACCCACTATTTTACCATTTCTAACAAATAGTATTTGGACAGATACAATACCTTCATCAAGATAATATGATATTACATCTCTATTTATATAATCATGAAGTTCAACCTTTTGTTTATCAAGAACTACTTTAATATAATCAAGTTCTTTTTTTAGTTCTAAAGCAGCTTCAAAATTAAGCATATTACTAAATGTATTAATCTTTTCCATTATTTTATCAATTAATATTTTATCATTACCCCGTAAAAACTCTAAAATATCTTTTTCCATTTTATCTAAAGCTTCTTTATCTACTTTTTTAGAGCAATAGCCTAAACACTCACCAATGTGAAAATATAAACAAACGTCCTTAGGCATTCCTTCACATTTTTTCAAAGGATATAATCTATTTATTAAATTAACAATCTTTCTAGCGGCATAAGCATTCGGATAAGGTCCAAATAAAAGCTTTTTATCTTTTCTTTTAACACTTAAATATCTAGACACTTTAAGTTTTGGATAAGGTTTACTTATGTATTCAATATAAGGGTATGTTTTATCATCTTTAAGTAGTATATTATATTTTGGATCATATTCTTTAATCAAATTAAGTTCTAAAATAAATGCCTCTTGCTCAGTTGATGTTGTAATATATGTAAAATCAACTACTTCACTAACCATTTTAGCAGTCTTTCCCGTAACATTACCTTTAAAATAACTATTTACTCTTTTATACAAATCTTTAGCTTTACCAACATAAATAACTGTATTATTTATATTACGCATTTGATATGAACCAGGTAAATGAGGAATAGTTTTTAACTTTTCTTTTAGCATAAGTAACCTCCATAAATATATTATACTACAAATTTCGACAATTTTACGATATAATTAATACATGAAAGGAATTTTTTATGAAATTAATTAAAACAAATAAAGAAGAAATAAACAAATCTAAATTTATAGCTTACTTTTATGAACTTGATACTAAGGAAGATATAAAAATCATAATAGATGAACTTAGAAAAGAACATAAAAAAGCCAAGCATATTGTTTATGCTTATAAATTTGGCAATACTGCAGGCAAAACTGATGATAAAGAGCCTTCTGGTACAGCAGGACTCCCTTTATATAATCTGTTAGAGGCAAATAACTTAAATAATAAAATGATTGTAATTGTAAGATATTTTGGGGGCATCAAACTAGGTGCTGGACCTTTAATGAGAGCATATAAAAATGCTGGAGTTAGTGTAATTAACTAACTCCATTTTTTTAAAAATCATTCTTAATTTCATAATTAGTAATAATGACTTCTTCAACTTTACATCTTTTTTTACCATTAGCATTTATATTTCTTTATTTTTAATTATTTTATAAATTCAAATAATTCTTCTTTAGTTTTAAATCCTATACTTTTCTTTATTTCATTACCCTTATCAAATATTATAAGGGTTGGAATACTCATAACACCATATTTATTAGATATATTTTGAAATAAACCAACATTCACTTTTAATATATCGATACCATTAATTTCTTCAAGTATAGCACCAAGTCTTTTGCATGGCCCACACCAATCAGCATAGAAATCAACTAAAATTTTATTTTGAATTAGATTATTAAAATCTTCTTCTTTTTCTAAATATTTAATCATTTAATCACCCATTTAATTCAACATCATTATCGAATTCAATTTTCTTATCATTAATTAATTTTTGTGCTTGATCAACAGTAATAACTTTCCAATAAATCATTTGATGTAACACTTTATAATTAGCTTCTGATCTATTATCATTTTCTTTCAAAGAATTAACAATTTTATTAATATCTTCTAAAGCAAGTGTTGTACTAGTTGTCATTTTACCAATAAATGGTGTCCTTTCTAGAACCACTATGGCAAGTTTACTATCCATAACATATTTTTCTGTTGGTGCTAAATGTAAGAATACAAAAGCAACTAGAAACGCAACAATAACTCCTTCTACTAAACCAAGTAAAGCTCCAAGTATTTTAGATGGAATAGCAAGTACTATAGTAAGTTTAAGTATTTTTTCAATCAAACCAGATAATGTAAGTAATATGTTTAAAACACAATATAAAATTACAAATACTACAATGAAAGAAATCATTTCATACATCAAAATATTAATCGACGTAATACCTTCAAATATGCCTCCAAAATTAAAGAATGGCAATTTATCCATTAAAAAATTAGCTACAATATCTTTAAGTACATAAGATACAACTAATATTGCTACAGATCCTATTAAAGAAACACCAGTTTTAATAACCCCACGCTTAAACCCCAAGACTACGTAAAATAATACAATTAATATTATTACGACACTCATTATATTCATTTTTCTACTCTCCTTATATTAATTATATTATAAATATTAACAAAAATAAAGACAAATATTATTATTTTTTAAAAAAATATGTTAAAATATAAAAGAAAGGAAAAATAATATGACAATAGTTTTTAAAGTAAGTGACAATATAAAATCTAAAATGATAAAATACTATGAGGATTTAAAAAGAGATAAAACTCCTCCATATGCTATATTTCAAGCAGATGAAGGAGGCACAATCATAACTTTATATGAGTCAGGTAAAGCAATGTTTCAGGGAATTTCTGCAGATATCGATGCTAATATATGGATTGATATGGAAAAGAAATTTAACGGAAGAATCATAGATATTAAAACTGGAAAAGATAAAAATGCAAATAAAGACACAAAAGAAAAGAAAACATTTAATTATGATAAGTATTCAACCATAGGTTCTGATGAAGTTGGTACTGGTGATTATTTTGGGCCAATCGTAGTTTGCGCAACATTCGTAGCAACCAATAATGTAGAATATTTACATGACTTAAAGGTAACAGACTCAAAGAAAATAACAGATGATTATATCAAACAAATAGCACCACAAATTATGGAAAAAGTTCCCTACTCAGCCTTTGTTTTAACTAATAAAGAATATAACAATTTAAACCATGAAACAGTAAACATGAACAAAATAAAAGCAATACTTCATAATAAAGTATTACTAAATCTCGTAGAAAAACAATATCCATATGATAAAATTGTAGTAGATCAATTTAC
>CADBRL010000090.1 GCA_902797105.1 uncultured Erysipelotrichaceae bacterium | reverse complement strand
TAAAAATCTATCTGGTTTATTTCTTCTTATTTTTCTTCCTTTTATTTGGACTTGCATAACCCGTTTTTCTTCTTTGATTGCTACTTTGAGAAGTTGTTTTTTTCTTACTTTGACTTGTCTTTTTCTTTTTTTGTGGCACACTTGCTTTCTTTTTAGAAGTTACTGTAGTCTTTTTCTTTGGCTCTTCCTTTTTGGCTTCTATAAATTTATCAAACTTAGTATTTGAAAAAAGTTTAGATGAACCTTTCTTTTCAATTTCTAACTTCTCAAGTTTACTTAAAATCACCCACATAACTCCGATAATAATAATAAGCAAACAAACAGAAATAAGTGAAATTAAAATGATATCTACTTTATCAAATGTTTTATTCACATCAATCACCACTCTCATATATATTATTATAATATATAATGTGTAAAAATAATAGAAATTTTACAATAATTTACTAAAAATAATGTAAATAATTTGAGAGATTTGACATAATTTGTTATAATTAGAGTAGTAAATGTAATAAGGAGGATGAAATTATGAAAAAAGTTTTAATGTATTTAATCGTAATTTTATCTATCCTAATACTAAGTGATGTAAAAGCAAGTACATACACATATCGTATTAAAGTATTAAATAATCAAACTAATTTAAGAAACAATCCCGGAGGAACTGATAATTCAAGATTAGGTTTACTTTCTAAAAATGACTATTATGTTTTAAAAGATGATAAATTATATCCAGATGAAAACAATCATAACAACTGTAAAGGTGATTGGTATTATATGACTTACTATACTGGTTTAGATGGCTATGTATGTAGTGATGATGTTGAACTTATTGTTTCTTATAGTACTGATGACGTTGAACCTGCGACAGAATGTGAAAAAGCCTTAAGTGAAGCTGGTTTTCCATCAAGTTATTGGGGAGGTTTATGTAGTTTAAAAGAGAAACACCCTAGTTGGAATTTTCAACCTATTAAAATAGATATGGATTGGTCATATGTAGTTGAAAGAGAAAGTGAATGCACTAAAAATTATATTTACAAAGGTGTATATGATAAAACATTTCTAGATGAAACTTGTACAGCGACATCACCAGGTGGATATGTTGCGCCATCTCAAACTGGAGTAGCTTATTACATGGACCCTCGTAATTCATTTACAGAAAAATATTTATTTCAATTTTTAGACCAATCTTATGATAAATTACTTGAACAAAATTATCCAAGTGCTGTAGAAACAATCCTAAGTGGAGCAGAATTTAATAATTATCACTTAAATTTAGGAAATAATTTAAAAGATATAATCATTGGTGGCAGTATTGATAAAGCTAGTCCAATAGCAATAGCATCAAAAATACGTATAGAACTTGGTGTTGGTACATCCCTTGAAAATCTTTATAAAGGTGTTTATGATGGATATGATAACATGTATTTAGATTATTATAATTTCTTTAATTTTGGTGTTACTGATAATTGTGTAGCAACATCTGGAGCAACTTATTGTGGATTAAATTATGCTTATAAATTTGGTTGGAAAGGTGTAGATGCTGCGATTAAAGGTGGTATTAATCAGTTTTCAGGTGGTTACATTTTAAAAGACCAATATACTGGATATTTTCAAAAATTTAATGTTGCCACTAAAACAGAAGGTGCCTTATTTGGACATCAATATATGACTAATTTAGCTGGTGCGATGAGTGAGTCTGGCACAGCTTATAATGCGTATAACAAAAATAATTTACTTGAATTAAATTTAACATTTAAAATACCAATTTTTAATAAAATGGATGCCACAATTATTAATAGTGGAAATGGTGCAGTAGATGATGGCAATGATAAACCAGCTCCAAGTACTATTCCTATTTCTACAATTGTTACATCTAGTGGATATAGATATACTTCAAAATATATTTCCAATATTGCTGTAGGGACTGATGTATCAACAACAAAAGTAACACTTGAGTCTGTCGGCGGAAATGCAACAGTCAGTATACTCGATGCCAGTGGAAATGTTAAAACCAGTGGAATTATAGCAACCGGAGATAAAATAACTATAAACAATGAAGAAAATACTGAAACTTTAGAAGTAGTAATAAAAGGAGATACATCTGGTGATGGGGTTATAAATGCCTTAGATTTATTACAAGTTCAAAAAAATATTTTAGGTACATATACTTTAACAGGTGCTTATCTTGAAGCTGCAGATACATCAAAAGATGGTATGGTTAATGCTTTAGATTTATTACAAATTCAAAAAAGTATATTAGGCACATATGAAATAGAACAATAAAAAGGAGAATTTAGATGAAAAAAATTAAGTTATTATTAATAAGTTTATTTTGTATATTTGCATTTCCAAATTTAGTTAGTGCTGCAAGTGGTAAAATAAATGTTACTGGTACATCAACAGTAGTTGTTGGAAATAATGTTACAGTTACTGTAACTTTATCAAGTAGTACTCCGATTGGTAGTTGGGAAATGTCTTTAAATTATGATAAAAATTATTTGCAATTAAGAAGTACAAACTCTGAAAGTAATAGTACACGTATGGCTGCTTCATCATCGACTGGTATAAAAAGTAAATCTTATACATTTACTTTTAAAACACTAAAAAAAGGTAATACCAAAGTAACTGTAGATAGTTATTTAGCATATGCTTTTGATGATTTAAGTCAGATATCTCTTACAAGTAGTAGTAAATCAATAAATATAATAACACAAGCAGAACTTGAGGCTAGTTATTCTAAAAATAATAATTTAAGTTCACTTGGCATTGAAGATTTTACTTTATCACCAGAATTCAAAGCAGATACATTGGAATATAGTGTAGTGGTTTCTGAAAATACTAAAGAAATTAAGATTAATGCAGTTGCTCAAGATAAAAAATCATCAATTAGTGGAATTGGAACAGTTACTGTAGTACCAGGCACAAATAAATTTAGTATTGTTGTAAGGGCTGAAAATGGTGCAGAAAAAACATATACAATAAATGTTGAAGTAAAAGACGAAAATCCTATTAATGTTGAAGTTGAAGGTAAAAAATATACTGTTGTAAAATTAAAAGAAAATTTACCTGAAATTAGTCTTTATGGTGATTACACAGTTAAAATAAATGATTTTGATATTCCTGCTTACAAAAATGAATATACTAATTTAGTTTTAGTTGGTTTAAAAGATGAAGAAGGTAACATTGGTTTGTTTATATATGATGAAAAAACTAATAAATATAGTAGTTATCATGAAATTGGTGTTAATAAAATAACTATTTATCCTTTGGAAACCAGTGATGAAATAAAAGGATATACTAAAGATAAAATTGAAATAAATGGTGTTAAAGTAAATGGTTATTATTATACTAAAGACTCAAACTATGTAATTATTTATGGTGTTAATGTTGAAACTGGTGATAAAGGTTTCTATATGTATGACAAAAAAATGCAATCATTAATTAATTATAATGATGAGTATGCAGTTGATTTAAATAAAAAAATAGAATTATATACTTATATTATATTTGGTTTTAGTGGTGTATTTGTTCTAATGATTATTATTCTTGTTGCTTTAGTAAGTAAAAAAGGTAAAAAGAAAGATAAGAATAAAAATATAGTAACAAATGAAATACCTAAAGAAAAAGAAAAGTTAGATAAGAATACTATTATTGAAAAATAATAGTATTTTTTTAAAATAAAAAAACTAGACATAAGTCTAGTAAATATTCTATATGGTGCCTGTATCCAGACTTGAACTGGAACTCCATTTCTGAAAATAGATTTTGAGTCTATCGCGTCTACCAATTCCGCCATACAGGCAAGTGCATAATCATTATAACATACTTTTTATATTTGTGGTAGTATTTTTTGTAATTTATATAACTTGTAAACAAAGTGTCAAGTATAAACGAGATAAATGACATGTTTTGTCGAATGTGTTTAAAACTTTTAAATAATACCCTAAACTAATATGTAAGGAGAGAGAATAATGTTTAAGTTAGAGCTGGAGTATAAAAATGAAATATTATTTGCAAGACTTAAAGGAATATTAGATAGGAAAGCAAGTTATAAAATTAATAATTATTTAAATCCAGTTATTAAGAAACATGAAATTAAGAATTTAGTATATAATTTTGAAAAATTAGACATGGTTGATAATTCAGGAATAGAAGCTCTCATCAATAGTAAATATTATATTAAATGTAATAAAGGTGCTATTAAAGTATGTGGTGTTAGTAATGCTAATTTGTATTTGTGTAAGTATTTGAAGTTTCCAGTTGTAAAAACAGAAGTAGATGCTTATAGAGAAATGGAGGCATTATAATGTTAGAAGAATTAATTAAATCTAGTACAGGACTTATTTGGACAATAGCTAAGCATTTTTATGGTGTTGATAAAAATGATTTGTATCAAGCTGGTGTTCTTGGTGTCATTAAAGCTTATCAAAATTATGTAGATGATGGAAAAAGTAAATTTAGTACTTATGCTTATAATTATATATTCGGAGAAATGTATAGTTTGGCAAATAATAGAGAAATTAAATTAAATAAAGATATAAATAGATTACTTAAAATGATAGAAATGGGAAGAACAAGGCTTTCTCAAGAAATAATGAAAGTGCCATCAAATAAAGAACTTGCTGCATATCTTGAAATGGAAGAAGAAAAATTAGAACAAGTTTTAAGTTATGCAAATAGTTTTGTATCAATGGATGAAGTATGTGATGAAGAGAGAAGTTTACATGAAGTTATAGCGGAGGAAGAAAGTGTTAGTGTAGATGAAAGACTTGAACTTAAAAATAGTATAAATTCTTTAGATGCTATAGAAAAAGATATTATTAAAAGTCGTTATTATGAAGATTTAACTCAAAGTGAAACAGCTAGAAAATTAGGTATTACTCAGGTAATGGTATCAAGATATGAAAAGAGAAGTTTAACTAAAATGAGAGATTATATGTATAGTAGATAAAAATTCATTCATAATAATAATGGTGAATATTTATGAATAAAGAGGATTATAAGGTGTTAGTCAAAAAGCATACTCCGAGGGAACCTAAATTAAGAAATTTTGGAGTGGCTTTTTTAGTGGGAGGATTAATTGGCCTTTTAGCAGAAGTTATATCCATGATTTTGAAAAATTGTTTTGCTTTTTCAACTGTAGAGGCAGGACTTATTGTTGCACTCATCGTTATTGGTGTTGCATCACTTTTTACAGCTTTAGGCTTTTTTGATAGCTGGGTAAGTAAATGTAAATGTGGTTTAATAATACCTACGACAGGGTTTGCTCACAGTGTTTCATCAAGTGCTCTTGAGTATAAAAGAGATGGTCTTATTACTGGTCTTGGTTCAAATTTTTTTAAACTTGCTGGTTCAGTAATTTTATATGGTATTATTTCTGCATTTCTTCTTGTGATTGTGAGGTTGGTTATAGGTGGCTAGTTTTAAATTTAAAAATGTTTATTTAAATGATTATTATACTGTAGTTGGACCACTTGAAAAAAATAGTCATTTAAGAAGACTTGATTTAGTGATGGATGATTATTATATTGGTGAAAAAACTTTTGAACAAGCAGAAGTTAAGATGCAACAACTTGTAATTGATAATTTAATTGGTAAAAATAATTTAGCAATAAGTGATATTGATTTACTTGTGGGTGGTGATTTAACTAATCAAATTGCTATTAGTAATTATAGTGCTAAAAATTATAATATTCCATTTTTAGGCCTTTATTCTGCTTGTGCAACATTTGCTGAAAGTCTAATTGTTGCATCTTGTATGATTGATAGTGGTAAAATAAAAAAAGCAATTAGTATTACAAGTAGCCATAATTTAACTGCAGAAAGACAGTTTAGATATCCAGTTGAATATGGAGCTCCAAAACCTCATACTGCAACATTTACAACAACTGGTGCTGTATCTACTCTTTTAAGTAAAAATTATAGTAAAATAAGACTTGAAAGTGCTACGATTGGTGTACCTGTTGATTTAGGTGTTAATGATGCCAATAATATGGGGGCAGCTATGGCACCTGCAGCAGCTTCAACTATTGCAACACACTTAGCTGCACTTAAAAGAGATGCAAATTATTATGACTTGATTTTAACTGGCGATTTAGGTTGTGTTGGAAGTGAAATACTCAAAGATTATTTAGAAACAGTTTATAATATGAAGTTAAAAAAACATTTGGATGCTGGTTGTGAACTATATTTAGATAGTCAACCTACATATGCTGGAGGTAGTGGACCAGCTTGTTTACCTATAGTTTTATTTAATAAAATATTACTTAATAAAAAATATAAAAAAATATTAATAGTTGCAACTGGAGCTTTACATAGTCCCACAACTGTTAATCAACGCGGAACAATTCCTTCGATTGCTCATGCAGTAAGTTTGGAGGTGGAATAATGAACTATTTAATGGCATTCTTATTTGCTGGTGCGTTGTGTGCTTTTGCTGAGGTAATACTTGATAATACTAAACTTACTCCGGGACATATTACTAGTTTATACACAGTAATGGGGGCATTTTTATCATTTCTTGGTTGTTATGATAAATTAATTGCTAAATTTGGAGCAGGAGCAACAGTTCTTATTTCTAATTTTGGACATTCTCTTTATAGTTCAGCATGGCAAGGATATTTAGAAGATGGTTTTTTAGGTATCTTTAGTAATATGCTTTGTAAATCGTCTGGTGTAATAACTGGTGCAATTGTTATTGCATTTCTAGTTTCTATAATTTTTAAACCTAAGAATTAGCTATTTGTTTGCAAATAATTGATATAAAACATGTATAAAAAGTATGTGTTTTTTTTCGACAATAATCGATAATTTTAAACAAATGTTTGTTTTTGTGTTGACATTTAATTAAAGATAGGTTACAATTATGTTGTATCAGGGTATTAGGAGGAAAAAATGAAAATAGCAAAAGATGAAAAGAATAAAGATAAGGCACTTGAACAAGTACTAGCAGATATTGAAAAACAATTTGGAGCAGGAGCTATAATGAAACTTGGGGATAATGAACACATGAATGTTGATGTAACATCTAGTGGTTCCATAACAATTGATGTGGCTTTAGGTGTTGGTGGTTATCCTAAGGGAAGAATTATTGAAATATATGGACCTGAATCAAGTGGTAAGACAACTGTTGCATTACAAGCAATTGCTGAAGTACAAAAAAATGGTGGTAGAGCAGCATTTATTGATGCTGAACATGCACTTGACCCGATTTATGCTAAAAATTTAGGTGTTAACATTAATGAACTTTTATTAAGTCAACCAGATACTGGTGAACAAGCTTTAGAAATATGTGATGCTTTAGTTAAAAGTGATGCAGTTGATATTATAGTTATTGACTCTGTGGCTGCTTTAGTTCCTCAAGCTGAAATAGATGGTGAAATGGGTGACTCACATGTTGGTCTTCAAGCAAGACTTATGTCACAAGCATTAAGAAAATTATCTGGAACAATGAATAAAACTAAAACAACTGCAATATTTATCAACCAATTAAGAGAAAAGGTTGGAGTTATGTTTGGTAATCCTGAAACTACACCTGGAGGAAGAGCTCTTAAGTTTTACTCAACTATAAGACTTGATGTTAGACGCGGTGAACAAATTAAAATGGGTGACCAAATTGTTGGTAATAAAACAAATATTAAAGTTGTTAAAAATAAGGTTGCACCACCATTTAAAACTGCAACTGTAGATATTATGTATGGTGAAGGTATTTCTAAAGAAGGAGAAATTATTGATATTGCTAGTGATTTAGCTATAATAGATAAGAGTGGTGCATGGTATTCATATAATGGTGAAAAAATTGGTCAAGGGAAGGAAAATGTTAAGATATTCTTAAAGGAAAATCCAACACTTAGAGATGAACTTGAACAAAAAATAAGAGAACACTATGGATTTATCGAAAAGAAAAAAGAAAAAAAGGAAAAAGATTCAGAAAAATAAACTGAATTTTTTTCATAATAACTACATTGTATAAACAAAGTATAAATACTGATAAAGAAAGGATTAATAAAAATGGATTATTATGATGAAATAAATAATTATGTTAAAAAAGCTGAAATAGGAAAATCAATAAGGGAGTCAAATGCAAATAGAGAACTTGTAGAGTGCTATTGGAATGTAGGGAGATTAATAGTTGAAGCCCAAGGTGGAAAAGAAAAAGCAAAGTATGGTAACTCTTTATTGAAAAAATGGGCAGAAAAATTAACCAAAGAATATGGTAAGGGTTATACATATGCAAATTTAGCACGATTTCGGCAATTTTATTTGTGTTTTCCAATATTCGCCCCAGTGGGGCGAATATTAACCTGGACCACAATTAGGACAATTTTACCTATTAAAAATGAAAATAAAAGAAATTATTATATTAACCTTTATATAGAAAACAATTTGTCAAAAAGAGAGCTAGAATGGGAAATAAAAAATAACTCATATGAAAGATTAGAGCATAAACCTGATAAAATTGATATTGTTGTTCCAGCAAGTGTACCAAATATAACTAGTAATCTTAAAAATCCAATATTACTTGATTTAAATGGTAAAGAGATAAAATCTGAAAGTGACTTAGAAAAACTAATATATTTACAACTTAATTATGTATTTTTACAACTAGGCAATGGGTTTATGTGGGTAGGTAATCAATATAAAATAAGTGATGGTAATAAAAATTATTTTATTGATATGTTACTTTATAATATTAAATATAATTGTTATGTGGTTGTAGAAATAAAATGTAGAAACTTGAAAAAAGAAGATAAAGGTCAAGTTGAATTTTATATGAATTTGGTAGATAAATATGTGAAAGAACCAATTAACAATCCCACTATTGGAATAATAATTACAAAAGAACAAGATAGATTGGTAGCTAGTTTTATTAAAAGCGATAAACTTGTACCACTTACATATGAATTAGTTAAATAGATTTAAAATTTATGTTTTTGAAAATGATTTAAAAAAATTACCTTACTTTCTCAAATTGTGCTCCACTGGAGCTCAATTTAACATTGACATTTTTATCAGTTTTTATAATAACATTTATAACTTTTCAAATAGGTGCCGCAGTGCGGCACCTATTTGAAGCGTACTGATTAAAAAAAATAATCATGAATAAAAAAAAGCGGGAATTAATGAACTGCACCCTTTAGAGTAGACATCATAAAAAAAGCAGTTTAAGAAAAGTGTTATAATACGCTTCCGAAAGGAGGTGTATTTT
>CADBRL010000089.1 GCA_902797105.1 uncultured Erysipelotrichaceae bacterium | reverse complement strand
TGTATATTTATATTAAGAAGGAGGAAGTTTATGTATAGTTATAATACTAGTGCGTTTGATACAGCATCAAGTGTATCTGAAGGAGTTCTTGTTGGACTTGGACTAGTTGCTATTTTCATAATTATTTTGGCTCTTGCAATTGGTATATTTATGATTGTATGTCAATGGAAAATATTCAAAAAAGCAGGAAAAAATGGTTGGGAAGCAATTATTCCATTCTATAGTACTTGGGTAGAAGTTGAAATTGCTGGATTAAACTGGTGGTGGTTCCTAATAGTTATTGGACCTACTCTAATTTCAGTTTTAGGAATTCCAGTATTATCACCACTTGCAAGTTTAGCTGCTTTACTAGGAACAATTGCTGTTGATTATAACATTTGTAAAAAAATGCATCAAGAAACAGGATTCTTAGTATTATTAATATTAGTTCCTATAGTTGCTAGACCAATGATGGCATTTAGTGATAAATATCAATTTGATAACGATGTTGATGTTAACCCTAATGCATTCTTTGGTGGAAATACAACAACTACAACTAATCAAACAACTACTACAAGTCAAAAAGCAGAAACTAAAACATCAACTACTGCAAGCAAAAATACAAAATTCTGTACTAATTGCGGAACAAAAGTTGATAAAGATGTAAAATTCTGTACTAATTGTGGAACTAAGTTAAACTAAAAAAAGCCTCAAATTGAGGTCTTTTTTATTTTATAATATTTCAATAGATTTTTTTGTTTCAACCTTTTGTTTTTTAGGAACAATAACTGTTAATGTACCATCTTGGTATTTAGCACTTATTTCATCTTCTTCAATATCTCCTAGATAGAAACTTCTTGAAAATTCATTATATACTCTCTCACGACGGATATAAGTACGTTCATCATGTTCATCATTAACTTCCTTTTTAGAAGCTTTAATAAGAATATTTCCTTTCTCGCATTCAACACTAATTTCATCCTTATTGAAACCAGCTAAGTCCATTTCAACATAATATTTACCCTCTTTTTCATAAATATCACATTTCATCTTATTATCTCCATCTAAAAAACTACTAATTGAATCATCTAAATAATATTTTGGTATTAACATAATATCATCTTCCTTTCATATAGTGTTATACCACTATTTTTAGCACTTGTCAATAAAGAGTGCTAAAAATATCAAATCACCATTATTATATACGTAAAATATGATTTTATACCTAAAACTAGGTAAATGCCCATACATTTATTATTCAAAAGAATAATTTAAAATGAGGGAGGCATTTATGTATAATTACAATAATTTTGTAAATAATTACAGACAAAATAATTTAGATTATATGAATAATATGTTTGATTATTCTGAATTAAATAATAATCAAAACATGAACTTATTTACACCAAAAGAAGGTTTTGAAAAAGGAAACTTATTTATGGATTTATATTCTGAGTATAAAAATTATAAACCCAGAAAATTAAATCCAAGAAATGACCAAGAAAGATTAATGCTTGAAATAAATGAAAACTTATTTGCAGCTCATGAACTTAATTTATATTTAGATATAAATCCAAATGATAATTCTATGCTCGCTTTATTTAATGATTATAGAAAGAAAGCAGAAGATTTAAAGAAGCAATATGAACAATTATATGGACCGCTTTGTATTACTAGTGACGTTTTAAACAATTCGCCTTTTTTATGGGAAAAAACAAGTTTTCCATGGGAAGGAGGTAATAACTAATGTGGGTATATGAAAAAAAATTACAATTCCCAATAAATATTAAAAATAAAGATTTAAGAATGGCTAAATATTTAGTTACACAATATGGAGGTTCAAACGGAGAGCTTGCAGCTGCACTTAGATATTTAAATCAAAGATATACTATGCCAGACAACAGAGGAAAAGCTTTACTTACAGATATTGGTACCGAAGAACTTGCACACATTGAAATGATTTCAACTATGATCTATCAATTAACAAAAGACGCAACTTTAGAAGAATTAAAAGAAGCAGGATTAGATACACACTATACAGAACACAATAAAGCTTTATACCCTACAGATTCAAATGGCATGCCATTTACAGTAACTTATTTTGCAACAACAGGAGACCCACTAGCTGATCTTGCAGAAGATATGGCTGCAGAACAAAAAGCTAGAGCTGTATATGAAAACTTAATTGACTTAACAAATGATCCAGATGTTATTAATCCCCTACTTTGGCTAAGACAAAGAGAAATAGTTCACTATAATCGTTTTAAAGAACTATTTGAATACTATGAAAAAATACTAAACAAAAAATCGTGATTAAAATCACGATTTATTTTTTTAATAATAGTAGAAATATGTTGGTAATGATGATGCATCATATAATACAAAATTCTTACCACTTATATCATAAGTTAAATATACATAGTCATTTCCAACTTTATCCTTTGTATTTTCACCTTGTGTAATAGTATAGTCATAACTAATCTTAACATATA
>CADBRL010000088.1 GCA_902797105.1 uncultured Erysipelotrichaceae bacterium | reverse complement strand
TCTTCAGGGGGTTTTGGTTGATCTCTTCACATTGAGATTCGTAAGAGAGATCAGGTTATTAGCATGACTTGTATCATGCTAGTATAATCTTAATATTTTTTTTGAAGTTTGTCAATAACTTTTTCAAAATTTGACAAATTATTCCCATAATAATATAATCATAACGAAGAAAGAACTAAAAAATTGATAAAAAAGTAGATAAGGAGATTAATCATGATATTAAATGTAAGTGGTAGAACAGATATAATAGCATTTTATTCAAAATGGTTTTTAAATAGATTAAATGAAGGATATGTAGATGTTAGAAACCCATTTAATCCAAATTTAGTAAGTAGAATCAATTTTGATGATGTAGATTTAATATTATTTTGTACCAAAAATCCAATACCTATCATAGATAAACTTGATGATATAAAAATACAATATATTTTTCATGTAACAATAACTCCCTATAAAGATGATATAGAACCAAATTTACCATCTAAAAGTGATATAATCGAAGCAGTAAAAAAGATATCAACAACAATTGGAATAGAGAATGTCTATGTAAGATATGATCCAATTTTTATAAGTGAAAAATACAACATAGAATATCATATTAAGGCATTTACAAAGTTATGTAGTCTTTTAAAAGGGTATGTTAAGACTATAATTGTATCATTTATAGATAATTATCAAAATGTAAGAAAAAATTTACCATACTTAAAGTATCGTTCATTCACCGAAGAAGATTACAAACTAATTGGTGAAAACTTTAGCAAGATTGCAAAAAATAATAATATGGTTGTACAAACATGTTTTGAAGAAAGAAACTTAACAGAATATGGATTTATCAAAGGTGAATGCATGTCAAAAGAACTAGCTTTTAAACTAACAGGTAAGGCATATAAAAAGTGGCAAGCACGTAAAGGCAGTGCATGTAATTGTGTAGAATTAGTTGATATTGGTATGTATAATTCATGCAATCATTTATGTAAATATTGTTATGCAAATTATGATGAAAGTAAAGTTAAGATAAATATTAATAATCATGATGTAAATTCATCATTGCTAATAGGCCATATAAATAGTAATGATATTATAAAACCAAGAAAAAGGTAAAGTTTACATATAATTTACAAATAAAGATTATATTTACTTTAAATATTATTAATTTTTATTACACTTGCTTATCTTAACTTTTTAATAAAGTTGGCAGTAAGAGATGTTATTAAAGAAGCATATCATGAAATAACTGGTATATTAACTTATGAAGATAAAAAAATCAAGAAACAAAAAAAGAAATAGAAAAAGATATTAATAAAGTTGCTAAAAAAAGTACTAGCAAGAAAAAATAATACCTTTTTTTCTTGGCTATATAATTTGACATATCCCTATTATTGTGGTAAAATATAGCCCATAAGTGGGGGAAATAATGGATACTGAAACATTAAAAATACTTTATAGTGGTATAAAAGGATATACCATGTTACTAACGAATCTTTTAGATGGAAATGCACAAGATTTTGAATATATAATGGATAAAAAGCTATTAAAAATGGCTGGTTTTGGTTTATCTAGTTGTATTTTACTTGCTGTTAAAGAAAATGTAGTTGAAGGAACAACAGATAATTTCGAGTCAAAAGTTTTTTATAATAATTTACTTGAATCAGTAAATTTTATAGCAAATAAAAAGGCTGATGGTTACTATATAGATAATTACAAATTTAAAGATGCAGCATCTGTTGTGGGTGAACTAAGAAATAAAATAGCTCATGGAGCTTTCACATTAGATCTTGAAAGTGATAAAGTAACAATTTATATGGATGAAGATGATCCAACTAAAACAATAAAACTATCAATTGATAAATTATGTAGTATGATTGTATCATGCTTAAAATCATGTCTAAGAGGTACAAAAAAGAATACTTATAAAAGAGAATTACTTGTATCTAACAAATTAGAAAAAAATAGAGAAAAGCCTTTTAAAGACAAAAACGAATTATTAAGATTTGCTAATACATTTAGAATAAAAAGTGTTACTTTAAGAAGTAAAGATGGTAGTAAACTTGATCCAATAATAACTAATTATTTTGATGCAGCAGTTGAATGGTTATTAGTAAAACACTCAACAGAAAAAATTTTATATTTTGAAAAAGTCTTTGGTAAACATTATGCCGTGGATATTAAACAAGAAAGAATTAATTTCGAAGTTTTAGAATCTGCGGTTAATGAAATGTACATAAATATTGATGAAAAAATGTCATATAATTATCAAGCAAATTTATTGTCAGAAATAATAGAAATTAAAAGAAGACCAAGGTTTAATTTAATAAATTCTATGTTAAATAATTTACTAATTATAATTGAATTAAATAAAACAGGAATTAAAGACAAAAAAACAACGATTGAAAATTTAAGAAAGGCAGAGGTAACAAATTTTATAAGTTATAATGAACTTGTAGCATCTTCCATAGCTTTATTTGAAAGTATATTTTCATACGGAAATGATAAAACTTTTAAAAATGCAAATGAATATAGTAATGCTGAGAATACTGGATTAAATTATGAAAATTTAGATTTAAGTAAAATTAATGTATTATATATTGAATCAGATGATGGTGCTAAAAATGAAATTCAAGAAAAAATAAATGGTAAAAATAGAGAAATTGCAGACATAGATAAACGTATTGCTAAAGAAAGTAAAAACTTAGAAAAGGTTAAATTGAAAGGAAATACGAAAGCCATAAACACAATTTCTGCAATAGTTGCAGGTCTAGAAAATAAAAAACAACAAACTCTAAATGATATAATTCCTTTAGCTACAAGATTAAATGAAATAATAACATATGAACAAACATATAAAGATCGCTTGACTAATCGTGCCATAATAAATGCTATAAGAAACTGTATATCACATGGAAATTATGAATTAGAAACATCAAAAAATAATGACATAAAAATAGTATTCGAAGATATCTACAAAGGAAAACTTACATTTAAATGTGAAATAGATATAATAGATTTTATAAACATGATATATGAAAATCAAAATATAATTATAGCATTCCTAAATAAAAATGAACAAAAATTAGTAAGAACAAAAAAATCATAAAGTATTTAAATAAAACCAAAATCGTAGTATAATAAATAGAGAAAAAGAGGTGAAAAATGGAAGAAAAAGAAAAATGCAGTTGCGGTTGTGAATGTGAAGAATGTAATTGCGATGAAACTTGTGAATGTGGATGCAATTGTGAAGAATGTAACTGTGAAGATGATTGCAATTGCCAAGAATGTGATTGTGAAAACTGCAGTTGCTAGTTATAGATAAATTGAAGAAATCTTAAAAAGGTTTCTTTTTTTTGTAATTATTAATTAGAACATTATATTGCTTTTTTACAATAACTAATATATAATAAAAAACAATTAGGAAAGAGGTTATGTAATGGAGTGGTTATTTAATCCATGGTTATGGATAATTATAGCAGTAGATATTTTGTTAAGTGTTAATTATAAAAAGTGGATAGGTAAAGCCGGAGAATTTTGGGTTAAAAGAGAATTGAAAAGATTGCCAAGTGAGTATTTAGTAATTAATGATGTAATGATTAAAACAAATGATGAAAGTACACATCAAATAGATCATGTTGTTGTTTCGAAATATGGTGTGTTTGTAATTGAAACAAAACAATATAACGGTTACATAAAGGGAAACGAATATGATAAAAGATGGTTAATAAAAAGTGGAAACAAAAATTTTTATATAAATAATCCATTGCATCAAAATTATGGTCATGTTAAATCCCTACATGAAGTATTAAATATGCCAGAAGAGAAGTTTATATCACTAGTATGTATTCCAAGTAGAGCAAAAGTATCAGTTAAATCAAATAATGTAACTAGAATATATGACTTGCTAGAGAAAATACTTTCTTATCAAGAAGTAATTGTTGAAAATTCAATTGAATTATACGAAATTATAAATAATCTAAATATAAAAGATAAAAACGAAAGAAAAAATCATGTAAGGAATGCCAAATTAATTAAAAATAATAAAGATGAAGAGTTTAAAGATAGATGCCCAAGGTGTGGTGGAGAACTTATAAAGAGAAATGGAAAATACGGAGAATTTATGGGATGCTCTAATTTTCCAAAGTGTAGGTTTGTGAAAACAGATTCATAATATATAAATTTAAAATCTTTAAAGATTAACTTTACTTTTATTATAAAAAAGCAAAATAATTGCGAATATTTTAC
>CADBRL010000087.1 GCA_902797105.1 uncultured Erysipelotrichaceae bacterium | reverse complement strand
TATAACAACTTTTGGCAAATAAGTGCTAATCTAGATTATTTTGCTAGACATGTTGATTCACCATTTATGCATTTGTGGTATATAGCAATACTTTTCCAATTCGATTTAGTATTCCCATTTATTTTTAAAGGCTTAAAAAAACTTGGTGATAAAGTAAATAAAAAATTACCTTGTATTATAACTTTAACTTTATCGATAATAAGCATTATTTATTTTATTATATGTTCAAAAAGTACTAATTTAATGAGTGCTTACTATAATACTTTTGCGAGAAGTTATGCACTATTATTAGGTTTATGCTTAGGATTTTATCATTCATATTATGGTTTACTAGTCCCAAGTTATGTAAAAACTAAGCCATTACGCAAAGTGATATTTACACTATACATATTTATTTTAATACTAGCATGTATCTTTATTCCATCGACATCAAAATTCTTTGCAATAAGTATGGTTTTAATAACAATTATTTCATGCCGTTTAATAGATTATGGAACAATTGATAAAAAAGAACTAACTAAAACAGATAAAGTATTAAAATTCTTTGCTAATATTAGTTATGAGATATATTTAGTACAATATCCAATTATATTTTTATTCCAATATATTAATATAAACCATTATTTAAAAACTCCATTAATTATAATAATTGTACTAATACTTTCATACATATTACATATAGTAACAAATAAAGGAGAAAAGATGAAAAAATTAAGAGTAATATTAATAGTAATTGTTTTAGCATTATCAAGCTTTGGTGCTTATAAATACATCACAGTAAAATCACATGAAAAAGAAATGAAACAACTAGAACTAGAACTAGCAGAAAATGAAAAAATAATGTTAGAAAAACAAAAAGAATATAAACTACAAGAAAAACAAGTTGAAGAAGATTGGACAAAAGAACTTGAAAAATTAGATGATACAAGTAACTATGAACAAATGGTTAAGGAATTGCCAGTAACATTCATTGGTGACTCAGTAATGCTCGGAGCAATGAATAATTTAAAATCAATGTTTCCAAATAGTTATTTTGATTCGAAAGAGTCACGTTCAACTTATGTTGGCTATACTATAATTAAAGACTTAAAAGAAAGCAAGAAACTTGGAGACCCAGTAGTTATTCATCTAGGAACAAATGGTGATTGTAAAAATAGTTGTAAAGAAAACTTAATGAATTTACTAAGTGATAGAACCGTTTTCTGGATTAATACCACTAATTACACTAAAGTCAATGATAGTTTAAATGAACTTGCTACAAAATATAACAATCTTCACATAATTGATTGGTATAGTTTATCAGATGGCCACAAAGATTGGTTCTATGCTGATGGTATTCATTTACCACCAACAGGTAGAAAAGAATATACAAATATCGTATATAATGCCATACTAAATGTTTATAAAGAAGAATTCAAAAATAAAAAAGCTGAACTAATCAAAGCACATCAAGAAGAATTAAGAAATAAAATAGCTTTCTATGGTAATGATATTCTATTTTATAACTTTGAAAACCTTCAAACAAATTATGCAGATGCTAAGTTTATAGTTAATAAAGATTTTAGTTATAAATCTTTAAAAGAAAGTATTGAAAAAAGTATAAGTGAAAATACATTATCTAAAAAAATAGTAATAGCATTTGATAATTCAGCAGTTATTTCCACAAAAGAATATCAAGAACTTATAGAATTATGCAAAGATAGTAAAATATATTTAGTTTCAAGTGGTAAACCTCTAGATAGTCTAGGAAATTATAAAAATGTAACAATAATTGATTTTTATAACAAAATTCAAAAAGATAAAGATTATTTAATGGCAGATGGTATCCATCTAACAGAAAAAGGTAATGAAGCTTTAAATAAAATTTTAAATGACACTTTAAAAGAACAATAAGAGTAAAATAAAAATATATATCACTTCAAAAGATATGTATTTTTTGCATATTCTTATATATATTTATAAAGTGTTAGAAATATTAACTAATTTAAATAGTTTTTTAGAAGTTCATTTCAACACTTATAATAAAAGCAGTTTGAAAAAGAGTTTATAGATAAATTAAGAACTAGAAATGGAAATTAATAACATTGTAAAAGAAGACTCGCTAAAAACACCAAATAATACGACAGATGGAATGTTAAAAAAAGATGAAGAAGAGATGCATATCTCAGGTGAAGGAAGATTATTCTACGAAGCTAAGCTTTTTGAAAAGTAGTAAAAAATATAAAAAAAATTATATACAAAAGTTAGATGTACTTCCAAAGTAGTTTGGTGATACTCTTCATAGCTATCAACATTTAACCAAATATTCTGACACAAGAATAAATAGATTATGTAAATTAAAAAAACTAATTCAAGAATCTGGTGAATAATACACCAATTCTTTTTCTATTTACCATTATTATTCTTGACTTGAAGATGTTAATCCTCTATAATTTTTGAGTAAGGAAGTGATACTTTTGAAAATAGAAAATTTATGTATGTCTTTTGGTACTCAAGTTATATTTAATAATGTATCATTTCAAATAAATAACAATGATAAAGTAGGTATTATTGGTGTAAATGGAGCAGGCAAATCAACATTATTTAATATACTTTTAGGCAACCTAACACCAGACTCTGGAAACATAACATTAGATACTAAAATAAATTTAGGTTATTTGCCCCAAGTAATCATGGAAGATGCATCAAGTGAAGATGAAACAGTATTTGATTATTTACTTGAAGGAAGACCTATCAAAAAATTAAAAGAAGAACTAACTAACTTTTATGACATAATAGCAAATACTCATAATGAACATGAATTAAAAAAATATTATAAAAAGATAAATAGAATAAATGAACTTTTAGAATATTATGATGAATATAATGCTGAAAGTATTCTTTTAAAGATTATAAGTGGTATGCAAATAGATGATAGTTTACTTGATTTAAAACTAAAAAACATCTCCGGAGGTCAAAAATCAAAAGTAGCATTTGCTAAACTTTTATATTCAAATCCTGAAATAATGCTTCTAGATGAACCCACAAACCACTTAGATTTAGACACTAAAGATTATATAATTAATTATCTTAAAAACTATCATGGGATAATTTTAGTTATATCTCACGATGTAGAATTATTAAATGCAGTTACTAAAAAGACATTATATGTAGATAAAATAAAACATAATGTAGAAATTTACAATGGTAATTATGAAAAATACATGAAAATTAAAAGTGAAAGAGATTTAGCTAAACAAAGGTTATATGAAAAACAACAAAGAGAAGAAGAAAAACTAAAAGGTATAATAGCAAAATATATTCGTGGTAATGAAAAGAAAGCTAATATTGCTAAAGATAGAATAAAAAAATTAGAAAAGCTTGAAACTCAAAAGATAGAACTTGAAAAGAAAAATAAATATACTAAATTTAACATGAAAATAAATAGACCAAGTTATAGCATACCAATTAAATGTAATAATTTAACATTTGGTTATAATGAAGAAAATTTATTATATGAAGATTTAAATTTTGATTTAACACGGGGAGAAAAACTTCTAGTAGTGGGTGAAAATGGTATAGGTAAAACAACATTACTTCGTTTAATAATGGGATATTTAACCCCAATCGAAGGAAGTATTGAAATAACAGATAAAACTGATATAGCATATTATGCACAAGAACATGAAATACTAGATAATAGCAAAACGATATTAGAAAACTTTGCTAATTTTGGACTTGCTGATTATGAAATAAGAAGAATGCTTGGAAGTTTCTTATTTTCTGGTGATGATATTTTCAAGAAAGTAGAGGTTTTATCTCCGGGAGAACGAAGCAGAGTAGCTTTAGCTAAAATATCTCTAACAGGTGCTAACACTTTACTTTTAGATGAACCTACCAACCATTTAGATCCCATGACACAATTAATAATTTCAGATACATTTAAAAATTACGAAGGAACCATGCTTGTAGTTTCCCATAACCTAGATTTTGTAGACAACCTTAATATAAATAGAATGCTTCTTCTACCAAGTGGACGCATCACATATTATGACAGAGATATTGTCATGCATTATGAAATGCTTGAAGAAGAAAATAAGTAAAAAAACAATAGTTATCTACCACTTTTGGGGTTTAATATGTCAAAAGTGGTCGATAACTTGATTTAGGGACTAAATATTTGTATAATTGATTGTAAAATAATAAAAGCCATTCAAAGTATTGAGTTTCAAATAAATGAGACCGGAGGAAAAGTAAAAAGTGAAGCAGGAATGGATGTTAATAAAGAATTAGCTACTAAGCCAACCGAACCAAGATATTTTAATGTAGATTACACATTTGCTCTATTCTTAAAAGAAAGTACAAAAGAAGTTCCATATTTTGCTTTAAAAGTAGATGACATAACAAAATATCAACAATAAAATTATCAGATTACTTAAAATTTAATAATTTATATGATATAATCATTTATAGGAGATGATATTATGAACGTACCTTTTAAAAGAGGTAATATACTACTTCCTAAAGATGCCAATATGACAAAATGGAGTGTAGTGGCTTGTGACCAATATACAAGTGAACCAGAATATTGGGAAGATGTTGAAAAAATCGTTGGAGATAGTCCATCAACATTAAAATTAACATTACCTGAAATATACCTTGAAGAAAGTAATGTCCAAGAAAGAATTGAAAACATAAATTCGAATATGGAAAAACTATTAAATGAAGATTTCTTCAAAGAATATAAAGATAGTATGATTTATCTTGAAAGAACCCAAAATGATGGTAAAGTTCGTGAAGGTTTAATAGGTATTGTTGACCTTGAAGGTTATAGCTATGAAGTTGGCAGCCAAACACCAATCAGAGCAACAGAAAAAACAGTTATCGAAAGAATACCACCACGTGTTAAAATCAGAGAAAATGCATCCCTAGAACTTCCACACATTATGATTTTAATTGATGATGACAAAAAAGAAATAATTGAAAGTTTAAAAACAAAAGTTACTGAAGATGATATAGTTTATGACTTTGATTTAATGAAAAATGGTGGACACATCAAAGGTTATGTTTTAAATAATAAAACAATGGATGAAGTAGATAAAGGCCTTGAAGCTCTAGCAGACAAAGATGCTTTTGAAGCTAAATATAATGTTAAAGATAAAGGTGTTTTACTATTTGCCATGGGTGATGGAAACCATTCACTTGCAACAGCTAAAGCATGTTATGAAAACTTAAAGAAAACAATGAGCGAAGAAGAATATTTAAATCATCCAGCTCGTTATGCTCTAGTGGAACTAGTAAACTTACATAGTGATGCATTAGAATTTGAAGCTATTAACAGAGTAATATTTGATACAAATCCAGAAGACTTAATTGCTAAGTTGAAAGAATATTATGTAATTAACAAAGATGGAAATGGCGAAAAATTTGAAATAATCACTAAAGATATTGATGAAGTTTGGTATATTGAAAATCCAAAATCAAATATATCTGTTGGTTCAATTCAAATGTTCCTAGATGAATACTTAAAAGAAAATCCAGGCAAAATTGATTACATTCATGGAGAAGATGTGACAAAAGAACTTACTCATAAAAATGATAATAATGTTGGTTTCATATTTGATGCCATGCCAAAAAGTGAATTATTTAAAACAGTTATTTTAGATGGCTCACTTCCTAGAAAAACGTTCTCAATGGGTCATTCATATGACAAGAGATATTATCTAGAAGCTAGAAAAATTAAATAATTTTAAGAAAGAGGCTCTTCGAAATCTGGTGGGGAGTGAAAATTGAATAAAGCCAATTAAACTAAGTAGCAAAATGTTACTTAGTTTTTCATTACTAGTTTTTTTAAAAAATATATGTTAAAATACTTGTGAAAGGAAATTCATATGAAAGAAGAATTATTATCTAAATTAAATACATATAAAGAAAAATTAGAATCTTTAGGGAGGTATCTTTGACCTGCCTAAAAAAGAAGCAGAAATTAAAAAATTAGAAGACTTACAAAAAGCCGATGATTTTTGGCAAAACATTGATAAAGCTAATAATACTAACAAAAGATTATCCAATTTAAAAAAAGAGGTAACATTATATAATGATTTAAATAAATCTATTAATGATAATATAAAGCTCCTTAAAGAGGATGAAGAAGAAATAATTATGTTAATAAATGATGAGTTACTAACACTTGAAAGCAAAATCAATGAGTTAGAAATATCTGTTACCTTAAGTGGTGAATTTGATATTTTAAATGCATATTTGGAAATTCATCCTGGAGCAGGTGGAACAGAGTCTTGTGATTGGGTCTCGATGCTTGCCAGGATGTACGAAAGATTTTGTGAAAAAGAAGGTTTTAAATGGGAAGTAGTTGATGAACAAAAAGGTGACGAAGCTGGATTAAAAAGTATCACTCTCAAAATAAGCGGAGATTACGCTTATGGATATTTAAAAAAAGAAGCTGGAGTTCACCGATTAGTTAGAATATCACCATTTGATGCCGGAGCTCGTAGACATACCTCGTTTGCATCTGTTAGTATTATGCCTGAAATAAAAAAAGAAATAAACGTAGAAATTAAAGAAGAAGACTTAAAAATAGATGTTTATCATTCAAGCGGAGCTGGGGGTCAATCAGTTAACACTAGTAACTCAGCTGTTCGTATAACACACTTACCTACAAAAACTGTAGTTACCTGTCAAAATGAAAGAAGTCAGTTAAATAATAAAGAACAAGCCATGAAAATGTTAAAAAATAAATTGTATATGATAGAATTTGAAAAAGAACAGGCCAAGCTAAATGCTTTAAAAGGAGATAATTCTAGCATTAACTTTGGAAGTCAAATAAGAAGTTATATTTTAGAACCATATAAAATGGTTAAAGACCATCGAAGCAATTATCAAAGTAATGAACCAGAAAAAATACTTGATGGTAATATAAAAGAAATGCTTGTATATAATTTAAAGGAGTTACGATGAAAAAGGTTATTGAATTTTTAAAAAAAACTATAGATAAAAACACTTCTTTAGTTGTAGCTTGCAGCGGGGGGCCAGACTCTATGTGTCTTCTTGATTTAGTAACAAAATTAAAAGATGAATTAAATCTAAATATAATCGTTGCTCATGTCAATCATAAATTAAGAAGTGAAAGTGAAGAAGAAGCTAAGATGGTAGAAAACTACTCAACAGAAAATAATTTAATCTTTGAACTTTTAGAAATAACTGATTATATAAATGGAAACTTCAGCGAAGAAGATGCCCGCAAGAGAAGATACAAATTTTTTAATGAAGTTATAGAAAAATATCATGCAACCGTGCTTCTTACTGCTCACCATGGTGATGACTTAATTGAAACAATTTTAATGCGTTTAACAAGAGGCAGTAACTTAAGTGGATATATTGGGATTAAAGAAATATCTCAGAATGAAAAATATAAAACGCTAAGACCACTTTTAAGTGTTACAAAAGATGAAATTATAAACTATTTAAAAGAAAATAATGTTCCGTATAGACTAGATAAAACTAATCAGGAACTTAAACATACGAGAAATCGATATAGGCACGTAGTTTTACCATTTTTAAAAAAAGAAAATCCAAAAGTTCATGAAAAATATTTAAAATTTTCTAAAGAACTAATAGAATATGATAATTTTGTTAATACTTATATTAATGATAATAAATTTATTGTGGATAACTCTATAGTTATTAACAAAGTTTCGGGCCAAACAGATTTTATTAAAAGAAAGTGTTTAGAACTTTTAGTAAAAGATATTCAAAGTAAAGATTATTTTGATATTTCAGATGAACAAACGAATAATTTGATGAAACTATATAATCAAAGTAATAAAAGCATTGATTTAAATAACAATTATATAGGCATAAATGGTTATGGTAAAATCTTTATTAAGAAAAAAGAAAACAAAGTGCTTAATGAAATTATTTTTGATAAAGATACTTTATTAGAAGATTTTATTCTTTATTATAATAGTCCAGATGGTGATAACTCAAATTCATGTATATATTTAGATACTAGTGAAATTATGATGCCTCTTAGGATTCGAAGCTTATTACCAGGTGATAAAATAAAAGTTAAGAACTTAAATGGTAGTAAAAAAATAAGCGATATTTTTATAGATAGTAAGGTTCCAAAAGACAAAAGAAGTACATATCCTATCCTAGTTGACAGTCAAAATACAGTTTTATGGGTTCCAAATTTAAAAAAATCACAATTTTCTAAAGACAAATCACAAAAATATGATATAATAATTAGATGTAAGGCAAGGTGAATAAATTAAATGAATGTAAAAACAAATAAAAATGATAGTTTTAAGAACATATTACCTTATATAGTTTTAGCAGCTATAATTGCAATTGTACTTGGTGTTTTAAACTTACAAGGTACTAAAGTTCATGAGCTAAAAACTGGAGAACTAATTTCAGAACTAGAAAATAACAAAGTAACTGAAGTAACAGTAACTCCGAAAAGTAATGAAAGTATTTATGTAATCACTGGTAAACTAAATGGTTACAAAAAAACTGAAAGTTTTGAAGCTAAAGTAGTTGGTTCAGAACTAGATACAGTTTTAACATTAATTAAAACAAATGAGGTAAAAGAATATGATACTAATTCCGACCCAGGGAAAAACATTTTCCTATATATCTTAGTAAATGTTTTACCTTTAGTATTAATGGTAGTTATTATGTATATTCTATTTACTAAACTAGCAAATTCAAATAAAAATTCAATGGATTTTGGTAAAAGTAAAGCTCGTTTAAGTAATGAAAATGACAAAAAGAGCTTTAAAGATGTAGCTGGTTTAAAAGAAGAAAAAGAAGAAGTTGAAGAATTAATAGACTTCTTAAAGAACCCTAAAAAGTTTGAAAAAATGGGAGCAAGAATTCCT
>CADBRL010000086.1 GCA_902797105.1 uncultured Erysipelotrichaceae bacterium | reverse complement strand
TTCATTTATTGAATATGTAAATGTATTATTTTCTATATTCAAATATAAATAATAATGTTCTGTTGCTGTATTTGTCTTATTATTTGCAGTTAAACTTGCACTTGCGTATGTGCTTCCAGTTATATAGCCTTTTCCACTCGCAAAACTTTCTTGGTCTAAACTAAAAGATATGGCACTTCCACTTGAAAATGTGAATGTATCCACAGTATTTGCATTAATTTTAATATCTGCTGCAGCTGGGTCACCTATACTTGCATTGAAATAGGCATATGTTGCTGTTATTACAGTTAATGCTAAGGCTACTATTGCCACTATACTTATTATTTTTGTTTTTTTGTTTTCCATAATTATACTCCTCAAACGGTATTCTCAATACCTTATAAATAAATTATACTAAAAGTTCAATAGATATTGTCAATATCCATCCTGGTATATTTACATATATTTCATTTATAATAAAGTTGTGAGGTAAAATATGAAATTAAAAGCAAATAAATATGAACCTAAAGATATAATGAAAATAGTTAGAGAATGGACAAATAAAACCCAAAAAGAATTTAGAGAAGATGTAAAGAAATCTAATGAAGATGAAAAATGACTACTTGAAATTACAAGTAGTCGTTTTTATTTAATTTTTAATTGATTTTTTAAATCTATCCCAAACTTTATCAGTTGAATAATTTAAAATACCATTTTTATATACTTTCAATCCTTTTTTAAGAAGAATATAGATAAATAATATCATTACTATAATAGATATAATAATATCAAGTAAACTAACTTCACCGATTATATAAAGTGTTGGTGATAAAAATGCTGATAAGAATGGAACATAAGATAAAACATGTATTAATATTGAACCATTAAATAATGATGCAGATATAGATAAATAATAACCCACAACTGAAATAAGCATAACAGGTGTTTGAAGTTGATTAAAATCTTCAATATTAACTGTCATAGATGCTAGTACTCCAGATAGTATTGCATAAGCTAAAAATGATAAAAGCATAAGAATTAAAGCTGCTGGAACTAAAACAAGCAATTTATCTTTTAATATTGATAAATCTAGATTACCAACAAGACTACTAATTAAAGTTAAAGCTGAAGTACCAGTTACACACTTATTAATTAATAAACCTATAAAAGCAAAAACAATTAATAAAGCTCCTTGAGTAATAACAAATATATTACTTGCTAAAACTTTAGAAAACAAATGCATTTTAGGACTTACATTAGAAATAATTATTTCCATGCTTCTCGTTGTTTTTTCTTCACAAATTTCTCCTCCAACCATTTGGACTAAAAACACAACAAGCATAAAGAACGGAAGAATTAAAGTTGGAAATACACTATTCATAACAATAGTCATATTTTCATCAACACTACCTTGATCACTAAGAATCGTTCTTTCCACTTTAGCGGGACTAGAAATACTAGCAAGTATTTCAGGATTAACATTTGATTTAATCATACCAAGAGTACTTTTAGAACTATTTAAACTACTAATAATTATTTGATATAAACCATTATCAATAGTTTCATTACTAATTATTTCACTTTTTAAATATTCTTTATCATCTTCATTTAGAACCACTATTACTTCATTATCTTTTAAATTTTTACTAAGTTCTTCTTTAGAACTTTCTCCACGTTTTATTTCAAGTAAATTATCTTCATCTAAAGCTTCAATTGTGCCTTTAAACACATCATAAACTCCAGCATTATCAATTGCATATATAGTTAAATTTTCAGAAAAATCTCCTCCAAAGAACTTAACTATGGAATTAATATTTATAATTGCAATAATAACTAGAGCAAGAATTATATTAGTTGCTACAAACCATTTTGAACCAATTTTCTTTTTTAAACTAACCTTTGTTAAATACCAAAACTTCTTATTCATTTTTACCTCCGACATAATGGATAAATATTTCATTTAAACTAGCATCTGCCACTACATATTTTGTTATATTAAAGTTTTTAATAACATCAAATACTTCTTTTGATACACTGGCATCTTTAATATGTACAACATACTCATTTGCTTTTTCTTCGACCTCTTCCACTCCATTTATTTTTTCTAGTTTTTCAACAGGAATATTATCACCTTTTATTAGAATATTCTTTTTAGCATAATTTTCTTTTATTTCATTTAAATTACCATTTATAACTGCTTTACCATGAACTAAAATAATAAGTTCTTCACAAAAGTCTTCTATGTATTCCATTTGATGAGATGAAAATATAATTGAACATCCATTTTTTTGTAAATCTTTAACAGCATCTTTTAAAAGTCCTACATTTATTGGATCTAAACCTGTAAATGGTTCATCTAATATAAGAAGTTTAGGTTCATTTATAACCGCTGATATAAATTGTATTTTTTGTTGATTACCTTTAGATAGTTCTTTTATCTTTTTAAATTTATAATCTTTTATTTCAAATCTATCTAACCAATAATCAAGTTTTTTATCTATTTTCTCTTTATTCATACCTTTCAAAGTACCATAAAATTCAATCATTTCATAAACAGTAAGTTTAGTAAGTAAACTTCTCTCTTCTGTAACAAAACCGATTTTATCAGTCTCTTTATAATCGATTTTTTTACCATCTAAAGTTATTGTTCCTTTATCTGGTTCTAAAAGTCCCATTATCATTCTAAATGTTGTAGTTTTACCTGCCCCATTTTCACCAAGAAGTCCAAAAATTTTACCATCTTTAACTGTAAAAGATAAATCATCTACAGCAACTAGACTTCCATATGTTTTTCTAACATTTTCTAAATTTAACATATTAACCTCATTTCTTAACAAAATTATATAACAAATTAATATAAAAATAAAGATGTAATTTAGCTTTAGTTTCTTATAAGCCACACATTCGCATGTCGATTTATGACATGTTTTGTCATCACTATTTACAAACAAAAAATTACATGTATAATAGCATACTGTTACCTGAAAAGTGGTAGTGCCTACTTTCTATTCGGTTCGGAACTTTTCCGAGGTTAAACTCAGGGGGAGAAAGGGCTGGTGGTAAGTATATGAAAGAAGAGTTTGGTAATAACAACACTCTTTTAGTAATAATTCTTTTATTGCTGTTAATTATTATTAAATTAGTATAAATGAAGGACACTAGCCATTAGGTGTAGTGTCCTTCAAAAAACAAAAAATATTGTAGGCACTACCCGCTTTCTCGGGTAACCTTACATTTACATTATATCCAAATTTTATATAAACATCAATACTTTTTATCTAATTTAATCCATCTATACAATTTTCATAAATCCATTTCTTAATTTCTGTATAATCATTGGTTTCATAAAAATTTATTAGTAAAGTAAAATATTCACCTATTTTTTCAACTGGAACAGCAAGTATTCCCATTCCATTTTTTATCATTTCCTTATTAGCTACCAGATTAGCAACTCTTTTGTTACCATCTAAAAACATTTGGCTTCTTTGTATCCATAAAAACAATGTTATACATCTATCTATAGCACTATCTATATTCATTATATTTTTTAATTCATCATCATAATTACATTCTCTAGGTAACTTTGGTCTATAATTTGTTCCTGTTATTCCAACACCTTTATCTCTAAACTCACCGAATGGTACCACACCTTGTCCTTTACAAATTTCAAAATGTATTTTTTTGATATAATCAATTGTTAATTCTTCATCTATAGTATTTAAAACAAAGTCCCAAGCATCTTTTAATCCTTTTAGTTTTAGCATATCATCTATAGATATGTTACCCGTATTTACATTATTTACAAAAGCAACAATATCAGCAAATGTAACAGCAATTCCTTCTAAATTTGCACTCTTATATAAATTGTCTATTAACTTTCGTTTAGCAAAAAAAATATTATCTTCTTTTGTCATATTATATTTACTTTTCATTATATTCATCTACTCCTTTTAATTATATCATAATTATTCCACCAAAAAAAGAGGTTTCCCTCTTTTTAATAGAATGCTCCGCCCCAGATTATAGCAAGCAAGATAAATAGTATTAAAACTATAAATGCATAACTAGCTGTAAAGTTATTTCCTGAAGTAGAATCGCAATCTTTTTTACAGCAACTCATAATTAACCTCCCTTTATATATTTAAAACTTTAGATAAAAGCCCCTACTATGATGATTAAAAGAATAAATAGTACTAAAATTATAGCAGCACCAAGGCCATTTCCGCAATGATTCATAAAACTTTCCTCCTTTATTTTGTCTTTTCACTAGTATTCTATGGTAGATTTTTCATTGTGTGAGGGCAAAAAAAGCTTAAAAACGTTGTAAAATGCAAAAATAATTGTTATAATACCTTTATAAGGAGAGATAATATGAAGAAAAAATTAGTTGCATTATGTGCAATCATGCTACTTGCAAGTGGCTGTGGTAAAGTACCAAAATTAGAAAATGGAAAGGAAGCTATTGTTAGTTTTAAAAATGGTGAAAAGATAAGTGTTGATGATTTTTATACTAAATTAAAAGATGGTATGGGACTTAATGCGTTAATCACTATGATAGATACTCATATTCTTGAAGAAGAATTTAAAGATTATGTTGATAC
>CADBRL010000085.1 GCA_902797105.1 uncultured Erysipelotrichaceae bacterium | reverse complement strand
GTTGTAGTCTTTCTTCAAAACATTTTTTCTTATAGCTAAAACTGATATAGTTGCTAAAGAGATTATTAGAGATAAAATAACTATTACCGAAATTAATTCTGTTAAAGTAAATCCCCTTTTTGTATTTTTCATTTTCTATCCTCCTCTATTATTAATAATAATAATAATAATATATTATGTGCAAATTGTCAATTTAAATAAGAAAAAAACTCTAAAACATGATGTATGGTTTTAGAGTTTCGTTATTTTTTTCATAAATGGCAATATCTTCATTTTGATATGTAAATATTACTTTATCCTTTATATTAAAAGTGTTAGGAATTTTACCACCATTTTTAATTGTTTTTATATTCTCATTATCAATTTCTATGCTCGGATAATTTAGAAATTCATGAATGTTTTGAAAATGATAATTACCTTCCTTTATATTATTTAATGTAAAAGCATCTGCTAATCTAAAATTTCCTTGTTTTGTTCTCGTTAAATTATTCATGGTTCCTACTGTATTTAATTTTTCGCATAAATCTTCGATTAAACTTCTTATATATGTTCCTTTGGAAACGTGAGTTTTAAATGTAATAATGTCATTTTCAAAATTTATTAATTCTAAAGAAAATATATTTACTTCACGTTTAGGTAAACTTATTTCAATTTTATTTCTTGCATATTCATACAACTTTTTACCATTTATTTTTACTGCTGAATATTTTGGAACAGTTTGTAGATATTTTCTGGGAAATTCATTAAATACTTTAATTATTTTTTCTTTTGTTACATTATAACTATTTGTTTCAATTACATTTCCAGTTATATCTCCGGTATCTGTTTTAATTCCTAATTTTATTTCGGCGATATATTCCTTATCTAGAGATGTTAGTAAATCTACTAATTTGGTATATTTGCCAAAAAGGCATACAAGTACTCCGGTTGCAAGTGGATCTAATGTACCTGTATGTCCTATTTTTTTGGTATTAAATATTTTAGTTAAATTATTAACAACATCTCTGCTAGTTAGATTTTTTTCCTTGTTTACGACTAAGAGTGCATTCATCTTTTTCTCTTTCTTTCACAATTTTAGTTAATAGCATTGTTTGGAAAATTCTTTTATCTTCTGATAAGTTAACAAAACCATTAACACTTGCAAATGTTAAAGCTAGGTCATCATCAAAAGGAATTTCAAAATCTATATTTTGGTTATTAACACTAGCCATTCCTTCAATTTTATGTATAATTTCACCTAGTATTATTTCTTTTTCTTCATCATCTGAATAGCTTGGATATACTATGTCACAAATATGAATTGTTTCTTTAGTTAATTCAATTCTTGCAACTGATGTTAATTTTCCATCTACTTCAAATGTTAGTAAAAATAACATGTTATTATTTTCATTTGTAATAGTTTTTAAAGCATCCATAAATGATTTATTTTTTAATTCTTTATCTGTTAATTTGTTTTTATCTGTTGTAAAATGAAGACTTTTGTAAAAAATATCTTTTTCACCATTTATAAATTGATAAAATTTATAATATTCTTCAAGAACTATTCTTTCATATTTTGGTGGTATTTTGCTTACCATTGTAATCATTATTCTTCCCCCTTTTCAATTGATTTAATGATTTCTTCGATTTTTTCACCATAAGCTATTGATTTATCAAATACAAATTTTAATTCGGGTGTATGTCTGATTTCTAATTTTTCACTTAGTTTTCCACGTATAAATGGAGCTGCTTCATTAACCTCTTTTTCTAAAGTTTTGATATCTAGATTATCAAATGATGTAAAATATATTTTACAATAACTTAAATCATTACTTAAATCACAGCCTGTTATAGTTATATGCTTTAAAATATCATCGTTTACTTCATTTATTAAAATATCACCAAGATATCTTTGAATATCACTTGCTATTCTAGCAATTTTATACTTAGGCATGTTTGACCTCGATCATTTCATAAGCTTCGATAGTGTCTCCTTCTTTGAAATCATTAAATTTTTCTAAAGTAATACCGCATTCAAAACCTTTTTTAACTTCTTTAACTGTGTCTTTTTCTCTTTGAAGAGATGCTATTTTTTCATCACTAGCAATTACTACGCCATCACGTATAACACGAGCAAGGGCGCCATTTTTAACCATACCACTTGTAATATATGAACCTGCAATGTTACCAATTTTAGAGAATTTGAATATTTTTCTAATTTCGGCTTCACCAAGTATTTTTTCTTCAAATTCTGGGTCTAACATACCATTTATAGCTGCTTCGATATCTTCAACTAACTTGTAGATAATTGTATATAATCTTATATCAATATTATTATCTTTGGCTATATCTTTGGCACTTGAAGACGCTACAACGTTAAATCCAATAATAATGGCATTTGATGCACTAGCTAAAACTACATCTGATTCAGTGATGGCACCAATACCACTTCTTATTACTTTAACAGAAACATCTTGTTCTTTGATTTTTTCTAAAGCATTTTTTACTGCTTCTTCAGAACCACGAACATCAGCTTTTAAAACTACATTAATTTCTTTATTTCCAGCATCAACAGATGCAAATAAATCATCAAGTGATACTTTTTTATCTTTACCAGCATTCATTTTAGCAGCATCTTTTCTTTTTTCTGCTACAGATTTTGCTTCTGCTTCTGTTTCAAAAGCCATAAATTTATCACCTGCAGATGGATTTTCAGTTAAACCTGTTATTTCAACTGGTGTTGATGGTCCAGCTTCAACAACTGATTCACCACGGTCATTTTTCATAGTTCTTACTTTAGCATAACTTGTTCCAACAACTATTGGGTCACCAATTCTAAGTGTTCCGTTTTGAATTAAGAATGATGCAATTCCCCCAACATTTTTATCAAGTCTTGACTCAATAACTGCTCCGACTGCATAACGATTTGGATTAGCTTTTAATTCACCTACTTCAGCAATTGTAAGAATTGTTTCAAGAAGTAAATCAATTCCTTCACCTGTGTGAGCTGATATATTTATAAATGGAATATCTCCACCCCAACTTTCCGGTGTTATGCCTATTTCTGCCATTTCTGTCAAAACTCTGTCAATGTTTGCATCTGGTTTATCAATTTTGTTAACTGCAACGATAATTGGTACTTTTGCACTTAATGCATGATCTACTGCTTCTTTAGTTTGTGGTTTTACGCCATCATCAGCCGCAACTATTATAATTACGATATCTGTAACTGATGCACCTCTGGCACGCATTTCTGTAAAAGCTGCATGGCCTGGTGTATCAATAAATGTTATAAGTTCATCTTTGTATTTAGTTTGGTAAGCTCCAATATGTTGTGTAATTCCACCAAATTCTTTATCAACTACATGAGTATTTCTTATATAATCAAGAAGTGTTGTTTTACCATGGTCAACATGTCCCATTATAGTTACTATTGGTGGTCTTTTTACCAAATCTTCTTCTTTATCTATTATTTCATATTCTTCAAAATTAGTAACATCTTGTGTTTCTTGTCTTTTTAAAATTTTATTATAGTCAAGTGCTATAATTTCTGCATTTTCAAAATCTATTGACTCATTTAGACTTAACATTAAACCATTTTCCATTAATTTTTTAATGATTTCTGCTCCACCAACATTTAAAACGCTAGCAAATTCACTAACACTCATGCCATTTTTGTAAAGCACAATGTTTTCATCAGCTTCATTTTTCATAAGCTTATTTTTATGCTTGTACATTTCTTTCTTTAACATGTTAAATTCTTGTTTATTGGCATCTTTTTTCTTTAACTTTTCTTTACTTACACTTTCTTTCATTGTTTTATCTACTTTTGAAGATGTCATTATTTCATCTACTTTATCTTCGATATCTTCCTCTTCTTCGTAAGTAATTTCTTCATCCGTACTAATTAAATTAATAGTGTTATCTAGCATTATGATATCATCATCTGTTAAATAGTCATCTTTTGTATTAACATTTATTGCTAGTTCATGACATTTTTTTAGGATTTCTGCTACAGATAAATTTACATCATTTGCATATTCTGATACTTTCATTTAATCACAACCTTTCGTTATTTTTGTACTATTTCTTCTAATTTTTCGTAAATAGAATCGGGAACTTCTACTTCAAGTACTCTATTTAATACCTTATTATTTTTAGCTTTTTTTATAACCTCAATATCTTTTTTTAAATATGCTCCACGGCCATTTGCTTTTCCTATTTCATCAATTACTATTTCTCCTTCAGGAGTTCTAACTACTCTAATTAATTCTTTTTTTGGCAGTTTTTCTTTAGTAATGATACAAGAACGCATTGGTATTTTTTTCATTATTTGTTTCCAGCTTGTTGTATTTCTTCCATGGTCTTAATTTCTAAATGATATTTGGTTAGTTTACTAGCTAATTTAATATTACTTCCCTTTTTACCTATGGCTGCTGATAAGTTATCACTACCAACAATAACTAGAGCATTTCTTACTTCAGCATCTGGTATTGATACTATAACATCTTTTGCTGGTGTCATAGCATTTTTAATATATTCAGCTGGGTCTTCACTATATAAAACTAAATCTACTTTTTCACCTTTTAGTTCTTTTAAAATGCCAGCTATTCTTGAACCACGTTCACCTATACATGAACCTATAGCATCTATTCTATCATTAATTGAATATAAAGCAATTTTAGTTCTGATACCTGGTTCTCTAGCTACACCAGCAATTACGATTGTGCCATTTGCTACTTCAGGTATTTCATGTTCAAATAATCTTTTAACAAATCCATAATTATTTCTTGATAATTTGATAATTGGTCCTTTTGGTCCACTTTCAACTTTACTAACATATACTTTAATATTTGAACCCATTATTATTTGTTCACCTGGTATTGTTTCTCTTTTTGGAAGTATTCCTCTAGTTCTACCTAAATCAATATAGTAGTTATTTTGGTCTTCCATTGCTACCATACCAATCATTAATTCATCTTGTTTATCAGAAAATTCTTCAATTACACTGTTTTTTTCTGCTTCTCTTATTTTTTGCATTACAACTTGTTTGGCTGTTCCTGCTGCTACTCTTCCAAAATCTTTAGGTGTTACTTCTTCTTCAATTGTTTCACCCACTTTAATATTTGGTACTTTCTTTTGGGCATCTTCCAAAAGTATTTGGGCATCACGATTAATTTCTGGTTCTATTCTAGTAATATTTCCTTCTTCATCTTCCACTAGTTCTGCTTCTTTTATTTCAGGAACTACAATGTAATATGAATATACTTTGATATCTCCAGTTTCACGATTGATGTCTACTCTAACATTTGTCTTGGAATTAAAATTTTTCTTGTATGCAGTTTGAAGGGCTAATTGTAAAGCTTCAAATACTACATCTGGGCTTATGTTTTTTTCTTCTACTAAAACATTTAATGCCTTAATTAGTTCGCTTCCACTTGATTGTTGTTTACTCATTTTTACTCTCCTCTTTCTTTACTTACTACATCTAATATGTAGCTATCATCTGTTATATCGGCTTTATCCACTACTTCATTTACAACTTTGGTAGCTTCAACTATTGTTTCTAAATCAATACCTCCGATTTTATCTAAAGTTACCGTTAGAAACTTATACTTTCCTTTTTCTTCAAAAGCTATGTCATCAACAATTATGTCTGTCTTTTCAAAAGCCTCTTGTAAATCAATTTTAAGTTTGTCTAATACTAGTTTCATAAACGCCTCCATAACTAATAATAAAAGTGGGATTTCCTGCCCACTTAAAACTGATAATTAGATTATATCACAAATATTAACTAAAAAAAAGTCAAATCTAGCATTTTTTTGCTAAAATGGCTTGTTTTTTATTTATTCATTCAACTTTTTAGGTGAACATTTATCTGTATCTGTTGGATTTAAGATACAATCTGTGCAACCTTCATACTTTTTGGCTGTTTCATTAACTCCATTTACTAATCCTAAGAAAAAATCAAGTATGGTAGGAATAAAGAAAATTATTAAACCAATTAGAACTCTTTTAACAAATTGTATTGTTGCATCTTTCAATGCTTTATCATCTCCACTTATTGATGCTTTTGCTAAATCAACGCTACCTAGAATAATTAAAATAATTGGCACTAAAATTTTTATTATTATAATAATGTAACCTATTATTTGAAAAACTAGTAATGT
>CADBRL010000084.1 GCA_902797105.1 uncultured Erysipelotrichaceae bacterium | reverse complement strand
TCCGACCTCACGCTTATCAGGCGTGCGCTCTAACCAGCTGAGCTACAAGCCCACTAACAAAACCTTTTTCATTTTACACTATTTTTTTAAGTTTTGCAATAGTTTTTTGAAAATTTCTTTTTATTTTTTTCTTTACATCCCAATGACGTAATAAAATTATACTATATAATTTATGTCTTGTAAATATAAAAATGATATTTTTGTGAAAATTTGTCAAAAAAAGAATATTTATAGTTTCTTTATAAATATTCTTAAACTATTAAACACAGATATTATAGTTACTCCGACATCTGCAAATACAGCAAGCCATATTGGTGTTATACCTAAAATTGCAAGTACTAACATAATTATTTTAAACATTATGGCAAATATAATATTAGACAATACTATTTTCTTTGTTATTTTGCTTATTTTGATAGCATCAGCAAGATTACTTAAATCATCTTTCATTAAAACTATATCACTAGCTTCAATTGTAGCATCACTACCTATTCCTCCCATAGCTATACCAACATCTGCACATTTTATAACCGGAGCATCATTTATTCCATCACCAACAAAAGCTGTTTTATTTTTCATTTTATATTCTTCTAAAATATTCACCTTATCTTGAGGAAGTAAATTACCATATGCTTTATCTAAATTTAACTTTTTTGAAATAATATTTACTACTTCTTCAGCATCACCAGATAACATTACTAAATTACTTATGCCATCGCTTCTTAGTTTATCTAAACTTTCTTTAGCATTTGTCTTTATTTTATCACTTATTACTATATACCCAAGTAACTTTTTGTTTTTAGCAACATATACAATTGTACCTAGTTCTTTATTTTCTTCTACATCTATTTTGTTATATTTTAATAATTTTTTATTACCCACTAAAATATTATCTTCGCCAATAATGCAACTTATCCCTGCTCCACTTATTTCCTTAGCATTAGTTATTTTACTTTTAATTTCTTTTCCATAAGCTTTTTTAATAGATAAAGCAATTGGATGGTTAGAATTAGTTTCTGCTTCAGCTGCAAGCTTTAATAGCTCAGCATCTTTATTATTTACACTATATATCTTTGTTACTTCAAATACTCCTTCTGTAATTGTACCAGTTTTATCAAATATAATAGTATCTATATTTACTAAATCATCTAGTATATTACTACCTTTAACAAGTATTCCTTCTTTACTACATTTACCTATACCAGAAAAATAACCTAAAGGAACTGATATAACTAAAGCACATGGACAAGAAATAACAAGCATTTCTAAAGCTCTATATAACCATGTGTTAAAATTACCCCCTAAAATGGTGGGAATAATTATAATTAAAATGGCAAGAAGGACAACAATCGGCGTATAAACTTTAGAAAATCTAGTAATAAACTTTTCAGTTTTAGTTTTCTTTTCTTCAGATTTTTCTAAAATTTCAATTATTTTACTAGCTGTACTTGTTTCAAATGTTTTAGTGGCCTTTACTTCAAGAACACCTTCTAAATTTATTGTACCACTTAAAACTTCACTATTTTTATAAACTGCACGTGGCATTGTTTCACCAGTTAAACTTGAAGTATCTAAGTGACTTTCACCTTTTATTATAATTCCATCAAGGGCTACCTTTTCACCAGGTGCTACTACAAAAATATCTCCAACATTTGCATTATTTACATCTGTAACACCAATATCTTTCAAATTTATTTTATCACTTCTTAAATCCATTAATTCTACTATTGCTTTTTTAGAGTTATCTACTGCTAAATCTGATAAATATTCACCAATTGAAAATAATAACATGACTAAAACAGCTTCTGGATACTCACCAATATAAAATGCTCCTAAAGTTGCAATAATCATAAGAAGGTTTTCATCAAATATTTTCCTTTCTCTAATGTTTTTAAAAGCATTAAAATAAACTTCTTTAGAAACAAAAACATAACTTATTACTAAAAGGTATATATTTTCATTAAAAATCATTCCTAATGCTAAAAATACAATGCTAATTATTATTCTAATTAAATCTTCATTTATTTTTTTCATAGTTTTATTCCTTCTTTAATGTGTTCAAGTCCACATTCTATTATTACTTTAATATGATTATCAGCAATACTATAATATATTACTTGTCCTTCCTTTCTAGTTTTAACTAGATTAGTACTTCTTAAATAGCTTAACTGGTGAGATACGGCTGATGCACTTACTTTTATTTTGTTTGATATATCACCAACAGAGGTTTCTTTTTGAAGCAATACTTCAAGTATTCTAAGTCTTGTTGTATCACTAAATACTTTAAAGAACTCACTTAATTCATTAATTATTTTAATATTTTCCATACTATCTCCTTATATGAATATCTGTTCATATATTCATTATACTTTTATTATAATATTATTGCAACAAAAAAGAAGTAACTTTACATTACTTCTAAACTATTTTTTAATATATCTACATTTTGGATAGTTACTGCATCCCATGAAAATACCATATTTTCCGTTTCTTTTAACCAATGTTCCTCCACATTTTGGACAAACATCATTAGTTTCAAAATCTTCTTTAGTTTTATCATTTTTTCCACTATTACATCTATCACATAAAGTTTATAAATTACTCATGATAGTCTTTCCACCTTTGGATAGTGGGATAATATGATCAACTTCAAGTTTTACACCATCCTAACAACAATTTTAACAAATATTTTAAAAAAAGTAAAACCAAATTTAGCTTTACTTATTTGTATTAACTATAATACTTCCAATACCACCATCTATCTTGATGCCATTTACACCTTCACCCACTGATGCATCCTTTGAATAGTCTTCTCCATTAATAGTTATGCTACCAAGACCTTTACTTGCTTTAATAGTATAATCATTATCATTTAAATCAAGTATTAATTCTCCAATACCTTGTTCTATTTTATTATTACCATGCAAACTACCACTAAAATAAAATTTTCCAGCTCCCATGTCTAAATCCAAATCTTCTAGTACTGAACTCGTAATATTAAGCTCACCTGCTCCACCATCAATATCTGTTTTACCAGAAATTAAATTATTGATAATTACTTTACCTGCACCTTGATCTAAGTTAAATCTATTTGTGTTTATATCACTAATTTCAAGCTTTCCAGCACCAAAATCAATACTTAAATCTTTCAAATTATTTGGAATAGTAATTATTACTTTACTAATGCTTTTGTTTCTAAAAACATTTACACTTTTTTCTTTAATAGTTAAAGTATCACTTTCTTTATTTACTTTAAATCTTTTACTTACATTATCTGCAATTACATTTAATGTATCTCCTTCTTTAATAATTAAGTTAGATGTTCCCATATCAATTTTAATATTCTTTATTTCACTAGAATAGTTTTCATTCATATTTATATCATTATTAACTGAAAATATACTTGATACAAAATAAACAACAATATT
>CADBRL010000083.1 GCA_902797105.1 uncultured Erysipelotrichaceae bacterium | reverse complement strand
CCAATTATGATAGCATCTTTTAGCGTTATATCATAATCTTTTTTTTCACCTTTAATATTTCTTACTATAAATAATGCTAGTGCTGTGATTAAAAAGGCAAATGCTAAACCTTTGATTGAATATAAACTTTCTAATTTATCTTTAAATAGAAAACCTACGATTCCAACTGGAATTGTACTTATTACAACATACCAACAATATTTAAATTTGTCTTTTGTTTCTTTTCTTTTTTCTTTATTAAATATGTAAATAAAGAAACTTGATACTAAATCTTTGATATCTTTCCAAAAGATAATGAAGATTGCTACGAATGAACCAAAGTTGGAAATTATTTCAAAGTTTAAACTATTAAACATTGTGGTATTAAATAGATTTTTAAATAGAAATATGTGTCCTGAGCTGGAAATTGGTAAAGGTTCTGTTAAACCTTGGATTATTCCTAATATTAAATATGTTACTATATTATTCATGTTATTCTCCTTATTAAATATTATTTTTTAGCTTTTAAATTATGCTTTAGTTACTTTATAATCTTTACCAAAAGTTTCTACGGTTGCACTTTCAATTGTAATGTTTTCTTTTAGTTTTCCAGTTTGGTTATCTTCAACTTCAGCATTATCTTCAATGTTTTTGATAACGTCCATACCTTGTATTACTTTACCAAATGCTGCATATTTATTATCAAGTGATGCACTTATCATTTGTGAGTCTGCTAGAACTATAAAGAATTGTGAACCAGCACTATCAGGTGATGCACTTCTTGCCATTGAGATAATACCTGTTGTATGTTTTAAAGTGTTTTTAGTGTATCCATTTTCACGGAATTCACCTTTAATACTGTAACCTGGGTCACCAGTACCATTTCCCTCTGGGTCACCGCCTTGGAGTACAAAACCTGGTACTAAACGGTGGAATGTATTACCATTATAAAACCCTTCTTCTACTAAATTTACAAAATTGGCAACTGTATTCGGAGCATATTTTGGATATAATTCAATTTTTATTGTGCCATAATCTTTAATATTCATGGTAACTATTGGATTATCATATTCTTTTTTACCACAACCTGTTAAGCTTAATATGCTTACTAAAATTATTATTATTTTTTTCATTCTATCACCATGTTAATTTTATCATTTTATAAATAATAAAACAAGTAAAACATATAATTAGATATGAATATATTTAAAATAGTATTTGGAAGTTTACTTGTAAGTATTGGTTTATTTTGGATAATAATTTATTTAAATTTGTTTTATATTGGGTATAGTTTTTTAGATTTTGTTTATTTTATTATTAGAAGAGGAATTATATTGTTTTTTTTAGGAGGTGTTTTTTTGATTTATAAAGGAATGGGGAGAAAAATATGAACTATTATTATGATGTTTTACTTAATTTTTTAGATGGAAATGTTCAGTTTTATGAATGGGATAGTTTGGATAATTTAGAATATTATAAGAGAATACCTTTGGTGGGTGTTGATAGTAAAACTTTAAATGATTTTATTAATAATGATGTAAAAGTAGAGAAAGAATTTTTAGAGTTAATTGAAAATAAAGCTAAGAAAAAAGGAGAATGTCCTTCGTATGTAGCTATTTTTGCAGATAGAAATGGAAGTATTGCTTTAGAATTTGATAAAGATGGTAATTCTATTTCTAGAAGTTTCTTAGAAGTCGGAGATGATTTAAATATTGTAGAAGTTTTATATACTGTGGATATAATTAAACTAGATTATGAGGTAATAAAAAAAGTGGATTATAATAGAAGCCTTAGAGATGAAAATAAAATAAAACTTATTATAAGAACTGAACTGGAAACTTTAGAGAAGAATAAAGAATATACTAAACTTAAATATTTATATATGGAATGGTTTAATAAACAGCCAAGTGATAATGAAAATATGTATAAAGTGATGAATGAAAAATTAAGTAATGAAATAGGAATAAAAGAAAAAAGAATATATGATTTAATAAAACTTAGTTATAATAAAGTATAAATTAGAAATTAATGGTAATAATAATTGTAGAAGGAGGAGACTTCATGAAAAAAGTTTATAAATTATTATTAGTAGTAGGTATTTGTTTAGTATTAGTTGGTTGTGGTTGTATGAAAAAAACTGCTAAAGGGGCAGTTCAAGATTATCTAAATCAATATAAGAATTTAAGTAGCAATGTTATAAGTAGTATGGATGATGTTGTTAATGATGAAAATTTAACTGATAGTCAAAAAGAAAAGTATAGAGATATACTTAAAAGACAATATCAAGATTTAAAATATGAAATTGTAAATGAAAAATATGATGGAGATAATGCCACTGTTGAAGTTAAAATAACTGTATATGATTTATATAAAGTTCAAAAAGATGCTAATAATTACCTAACTAATAATGGTGATGAATTTAAAGAAAATGGTGTATATAGTAATGATCTATTTATGAATTATAAACTTGATAAAATGAAAAAAGTTACTGATACTATTGATTATAACATTATATTTAATGTAATTAAAGATGATAAAGGTAACTATAAAGTAAATGATTTAAGTAATTCTGATTTAGAAAAAATACATGGTGTTTATAACTATGATAATGACTAGAGACTATTTGTCTCTTTTCTTTTGGGCAAGTGGCAGGTCATAACTATAATGATGAGCAATAATTATGGCATCTTCAATTTTTTCAATTAATGGTTTGTCACTATTTTCAATATTTTCAAAGTCTTTTTGAATTCTTTGTTTTAATTCTTCATCTGGTATTGTATTAAATAAAGGTATTAGTTCAATAACTGATGTATCTTCTGGATAAAATTCTAAAGTTATTAGTTTTCTTAAGCATTTATATATGTTAAAGAAATAGTAGTTGCCATTAAATATTTTTATTTCGTGTTCTTTGATAAATTTATTAATCATTGTTAATATATCTTCTAGTTTATGTGTATCTAAGTTGGTTAAATCAAAATTATCATATATTATTTTATAAATATGTCTTGGTTTAATTAAATGATGTTCAAAACCATATATTGTTAGTTTTAAAAGTTCATCACTTGTTAAAAATGTTGCATGTTTTGCAAATTTATAGGCATTTATTTTGTTTATGATGAGGGCATCAATTAAATCTCTTTGTATTATTTCAGGTAAGGCTAAAAAACTATTTCCTAGTTTGTAAGAAAGAATTGTAAAAATTAAAGTTAAATTTATGTCATCTTTTGGTATTTTGGTAAAAAAGTTTTCTTCGATATCTAACCATGTTTTGTTTGGATATGTATTTATAATGGCATTAAATATTATAAGGGAAAGTTCGTGTTCTTTATCTTGACTATAATTTTTGTTTATATAATTTTTAAGTCTTGATATATTTGCTGTATATGAGCTAAATTCTTTAACATGGGCCATTTTTTTTCCTCCTTTTTAGGGTTACTATTTTTTGATATCTTTCAAGTAGTTCAAGAATTTTTTCTATGATACTTTGGATGCTATAACTTTCTTTTTCTATTTTAAGCATTTTGGTTTTTAATTTTTGTGATTTTTCAAAATTATTTTCTTTTGATATTTGGAGTATTATTTCTAGCTTTTGAAATTCTTTTTGATTGTAAATTAGTTTTTTTTCATTAATTTCCTTCATTTTAATATATATTTTTTTATAAATTTCATATAGAGTATCATCTTCATCTATTAATATAGTATATGGTTTTAATCTTAAGTTGTTTAGTATTTTCAGTGAATAATTAATGTCTGTTTCATTAAATGGTATGCTGTGTGGTATACTTAAAATTACACGAATTAGTTCGAAGTAGCAAAAAATATTGTTATTATCAACTATATCTATTATTGTATCATAAAATGGAGAATTTAAAAAAAGGTTGGCATAATAAGTGTAATTTAGTGGTGATAGCTCAAGTATTGATAAAACACTTAATAATTCTTCGATATATTCTGGGTTTTTGTCAAGAAAATTTCTTCCCATTTTGGCTGCTAAAATTGTGTATATCATTTTTTCGTCTACAGTTATTAAATATTTAATGTTTTTTTCAAATAAAAAGCAAATTGTTTCCCAATCTTGAGGTGTAATACTCGTAATTGCTTTTTTGAATTCTGCGATAAGCAAAGGGTTGATAGTATAAAATTTTTCAGTGGTTGGATCTTTTAAAATGTCTCTTTTTAATTTTTCTAAATAATAGTTATAAGTTATAATCATAAAACCACCCAAATTCCTGATAAGCTTATTTTATCATGGATATGTTTTATTTACAATAAAAATTGTGGTATTTTAGAGTATTTGTTCATAATCTTTATAGAGGGATATTTATGAAAAAAGTAGTGTTTTTAGTGTTACTTCTTGTGCCTTTTAAAGTACTGGGAATGAGTGCATCTAGTATGATTGCAATGGATTTAGATAATGATGTTGTATATTATGAATATAATGCTGATGATCGCAGACTTATTGCTAGTATTACAAAAATTATGACAGCAATTCTTACTATAGAAAATGTTGATATTAATAAAGAAGTAACTGTTGGGGAAGAGGTTTTGAAGGCTTATGGAAGTGCGATATATATTAATGTTGGGGAGAAAATAACTATTAAAGATTTGCTTTATGGTCTAATCATGAGAAGTGGTAATGATGCTGCAGTAGTACTTGCTAAAAATGTTGCTGGTTCTATGGAAGGCTTTGCTAACTTTATGAATGAAATGGCAAGTAAAATAGGTATGAATAATAGCCATTTTGTTAATAGTCATGGTCTGGAAGAAAATGATGGAAATGCTAATCAGTCAACTGCTAGAGATATGGCTATTTTAACTAAATATGCTATGAATAATGCTACTTTTAGAGAGATATTTAGTACTAAAAAATATGTTGCTAAGTCAAGTCAAAAAACTTATAGTTGGACTAATAAAAATAAACTATTGCATAGTGAAGATTATATAACTGGTGGAAAAACTGGTTTTACAGAAAAAGCTAGAAGGACACTTGTTACTACAGGTTCTAGAAATAATACAAATGTAGTAGTTGTTACTTTAAATGATGGTAATGATTTTAGTGATCATCGCAGTATGTATGAAGAAATATTTAGAAATTATGAAGCTATTAAAGTTTTAGATAAAAATAATATAAAAATAAAGAATGAAAAAGTTTATAAAGATGATACTCTGTATTTAGATGAAGATATTTATGTAAGTATTAAAAATAAAAATGATAAGATAGATGTTAGTTATGAGCTTTATGATGAAAAAAAGTATTCTTCTGGTGATGTTGCAGGATATGTAAATGTTAAATTAAATGGAAAATTGGTTAGAAAAGAAAAAATATATGTTGAAGTTAAAAAGAAAGAAGAGCATTTAAGTTTTTGGGATAAACTGAAGAGGTGGTTTGGGTGGTAAGTTATATTTGGTTTTTCTTAATTGTTGTTGGTATAGTTTATTCATTTTTAACTGGTAATATTTCTGTTATAAATGAAAGTATTTTAACTAATGGTAAGGATGCTTTAGAATTAATGCTATCTATATTTCCTGTTATTGTTTTGTGGAGTGGCATTATGAAAATTGCTGAAGAAGCGGGAATGCTTAAAAAGTTTGCTAAAATACTTGAGCCCATTTTATCTAAACTTTTTCCAAGTGTTCCAAAATATAATCCGGCGTTAGGTTTTATTGCTTCAAATATTGCAGCTAATATGATGGGACTTGGTAGTGCTGCAACACCTTTTGGACTTAAGGCTATGACAGAACTGCAAAAAATAAATGATAAAAAAGATACTGCTAGTGTGCCAATGATTACATTTTTGGTTCTAAATACGGCGGGGGTTACAATTGTTCCAACGACAGTTTTAGCTCTTAGAATTGCCCATGGTTCTGTAAATCCATCAGAGATTATATTGCCTGGTGCTATTGCGACGTTTTGTTCTTGTATTGGGGCTGTTACAATTGATTATTTTATTAGAAAGAGAGGGAAAAATTGAATATTTTATCTAAAATAGTTATACCTCTTTTTGTTGTTTTTGTTGTATTTTATGGTTTTACAAAAAAAGTTAATATTTATGATGCCTTTTTGGATGGTGCTAAGGAAGGTTTGCAAATATCTTTTAATATTTTTCCAAATATTATTGCTATGGTTTTTGCTATAAATATTTTTTTAGATAGTAATTTTGTTTATGAAATATTAAATGTTTTTGAGGGACTTTTAATGAATTTTGGCATACCACTTGATATTCTACCTATGGCTATTTTAAGACCTATTTCGGGAACTGCTACGCTTGCTATTATGAATGATATATTTATAAATTTTGGTCCCGACTCTTATGCGGGAAGGCTTGCTAGTGTACTTCAAGGTTGTACCGATACCACTATTTATGTTTTAGCTTTATATTTTGGTTCAATTGGTGTTAAAAAGATAAGATATTCTTTAGTTGTGGGTCTTATTGCTGACTTAATTGGTATTGTAGTGGCCTTTATTTTGACAGCTATGTTCTTTTAAAAAATGTTAAAAAATATTGCTAAAGTTATTGACAACTGTGTGAACTTGTGGTACATTTATATTGACGGGTAATGCTGTTAGTGCTAGAGGTCGGCGTTAATCCAGGCTGGTGGACATTAATATCCAGTAAACCGACACAGGCTGTTGCCAAACCACAGTCCAGACCTAATGTAGTATTTAAGTAGTTTTCTTTTAATGAGAAAAGCTACTTTTTTCTTTTATTTTAAGTAAAAAAATGGTATAATTCTATTTGAAGGAGACCAATATGGAAAGATTACAAAAAGTTATAGCGTCTTATGGGTATGCATCTAGAAGAAAAGCTGAAGATTTAATTAGAAATGGAAAAGTTTTAGTAAATGGTAAAGTAATAACTGAACTTGGTACTAAAGTTGAAACAAATGATATAATAAGCATAGATGGAGTAATAATTAATAAAGATGTAAAACATGAATATTATTTACTTAATAAACCTAGACAAGTAATAAGTAGTGTTACAGATAAGGAAGGTAGAATAACTGTTACTGATTTAATTAATACTGATGCGAGAATATATCCAGTAGGTAGACTTGATTACGATACAACTGGTTTAATTATTTTAACTAATGATGGTGATTTTGCTAATATGCTTATGCATCCAAGTTATGAAGTGGAAAAAACATATGTTGCTAAAATTAATAAAATACTTGATAAAGATGATATAAATAAGTTAAAAAAAGGTATTGTTATTGATAATAGAAAAGTTGATATAAAAAGATTTAAAGTAAGAAAAAAGGATGTAGAAAAGAACACATCAATTGTGGAACTTACAATTGTGGAAGGAAGAAATCATATTGTTAAAAAAATATTTGAAAGTATGAGAATTGATGTTATTAAATTGAGTAGGGTAAGTTATGCCTTTTTAACTTTAGATGGACTTAAATCTGGTGAATATAGGAAACTTAGTATTAAAGAAATTAAAAAATTATATGTATTAAAAAAATGTTAAGTTTAGAGACTTAGCATTTTAATTTTCTTCTTCAATGATTTCGATAGCTGCAGTTGGACAAGAACTTATAGCATTTTCTAGGTCCTTACTATCTAAATTATCATTATTTGTAGCTTGTGATAGACCATCAACTATTTCAAAATGTTCGGGGTCAATAGCAGCACACATTCCACAGCCGATGCAATTTTCATTAACATTTAGTTTCTTCATTATGCCCTCCTTTTTTTTTTATAGTTGATAGTTTTAAAAAAATCAATTATTTATGCTTTAAAAATATTCTTAAATATGTTATTATGAGTATAGAGGTTTTGAAAATGGAAACAAGAATTGATAAATATAATGAATCTAGAAGTATGTCAAGGGTTGCTAAAAATAGTGATTTATATAAAGAAATAAATGATAGTGCCTTGGATAATTTTAGTGTGCGTAGTAATGCCACAGTTATTGGTAATCAAGAAAAAGAAATAGATGTTGAACAAATTAAAAAAATTCTTGATAAAAGATATAATAGTGCTCCGAAAAGAAAAAGTATTAGAATAGAACCTCAAGAAGAAGTAAGTAGAATAAGTGTTGATGATACAAAAGAATATGATTTAACTAAAGTTTTGGAAAAAGCTAAAGATGAAAAAGTTGAAACATATGAAGAAATTAGAGCT